>NZ_MKVC01000024.1:0-107047 GCF_001899125.1 Dysgonomonas sp. 37-18
TACCTGCATACTCAGTAGGTAATCCACAGCCTACACCCAAATCCGCATCGGCTTCATATCCTTTAAGCCCGCTGTAGTCTTGGCTCATAATTGTAAAGACTTTTTTTGAAGGAGTTGCAGGGTTCGTTCCACAACAGCAACCGGATTTTAAAGCATCACTATTCAAAGCCAATTCACTATATCTTTGTTTTACCAAAGCTTTCTTTTCTTCGTTCGTGTTCATATTAAAAGTATTGTAGTTATTTTATTTATAATATTTCTTTTTTAGCCAAAAGGCAATGTTTACCAACAGGATAAGTACAGGAACTTCCACCAATGGGCCTACTACGCCTGCAAAAGCCTGTCCGCTATGCAAGCCGAAGACACCAATAGCAACAGCAATAGCCAGTTCAAAGTTGTTACCTGTGGCTGTAAAAGCTATCGAAGCATTTTTATCGTAAGACGCCCCCATTAATTTTCCTGCAAAGAAGCTGAGGAAGAACATCACTACAAAATAGATTAATAATGGTATTGCTATACGCACTACATCTAATGGTATTTGTACGATCAGTCCTCCTTTGAGACTAAACATTAATACTATGGTAAATAGTAAGGCGATTAAAGTAATTGGAGAGATTGTAGGAATAAATTTTTCTTTATACCATTGTTCCCCTTTTATTTTAACTAATATCAATCGGCTTAGAATACCTATCAGGAAAGGAATACCCAAATAGATAGCTACTGTTTCGGCTATTGTACCTATGGATATATCCACGATTGTACCCTCAAAACCGAACAAGGGAGGAAGTTTTGTTACAAATATCCACGCATAAAAACTGTAAAAAAATACCTGAAAAATACTATTCAGGGCGACAAGTCCCGCACCGTATTCTGTATTACCTTCTGCCAGATCATTCCATACAAGCACCATTGCAATACACCGTGCAAGACCTATCAGGATAACCCCCACCATGTATTCGGGATAATCGTGTAAAAAGAGAATGGCAAGTAAGAACATTAGGGCAGGTCCGATAATCCAATTCAGGACTAACGAGACAGTCAGTATTCTGACATTCTTGAAAACTTTCGGCAGTTGTTTGTAATCTACTTTTGCCAATGGCGGGTACATCATCAGGATTAGACCGATTGCCAGAGGAATGTTTGTTGTTCCGCTCGACATGGAATCTATGTAGCTGCTGAAAGACGGGATAAAATACCCCAATCCTACACCGATAGCCATCGCAAGGAATATCCAAAGTGTTAAGTTCTTATCTAAGAAACTCATTTTCTTTTTACTCATGACCTTTTATCTTATCGGTGTATAATTCATAAAATGCTATTTTGATTTCATCCCTTACCCTAATATACTCGGATTGAATAAATTCGGGTGTTCCCGTAGCTTCGGACGGATCATCAAAACCGATATGCAGACGGTTCTTTACTTTTCCCGAGAATGCAGGACAGCTTTCATTTGCACCACCGCAAACGGTTATCACATAATCCCATTTATCATTCATATATTGCTCCACACTATCGGATGTATGGTGTGAAATATCTACACCTGCATCCTGCATGACTTCTATTGCCTTTGGGTTTACCTTTCCGCTTGCTTTTGTCCCTGCGGAATAAACAGACAATGAAGGATCGAATGCTTGTAAAAATCCGTGTGCCATCTGGCTACGGCAACTATTTCCTGTACACAGAATTAAAATTCTCATATTATTTATAATTTCGCGTTTACACTAACAGTTCCTATTTCGTCGAATAACGAATGCTTGTCTTAAAAAAATATCAGGATAAAACTTTTGACATTTTATAGTTTGTCATGGAAATACCAATGCAAACGGTCTGTTGTTCCAAAATAATATAGCCTTTTTTTGAGAAGAAAGGTTGGGCTGTAATACTGACATCAGCAGTTATTTCTGAAATATCTTTCAACCGTGCATATTCCTCAATTCTCTTAAGTAAGAATGATGCAACACCCTTTCCCTGATAGTCCTTATGAACAAACATAAAATTTAAATACCCTGACAATTTTAGGGCAGCAAACCCTAATATTGTATTGTTTTCCTCGGCAAGTATGAAGTATTGCTCATTAATACGTTCCTCCCATACACTGGGATCCTCTCCTCTTGCAGCCCAGCATCCGACCTGTTTGGGTATATAGTCTTTTAAATTGACTGAAAGGATAGTTGAACGGAACAGTTCTTTAATAGCAGGGATATCCTTTTTTGTTGCAAATCTGATGTTCATAATATCAGCAAATATCGTCTGTATTCTGTAATTGAGTAAAAAAGTCACTAAGCAGTTCTTTCGCTTTATTCCAGTTCTCGCTATTGATACAATATTTCACGGTGGGTAATGTAATCGTCCCCTGAATCAATCCTGCATCTTTTAACTCGTTCAAATGCTGTGACAGTGTACTTTTAGCGATAGGTAATATCTCTGACATGTCGCCATGATAGCAGCATGATTGATTGGCAAGCATTTCAAGGATAGCAATGCGAATAGGATGTCCTAATGCCTTCGCAAAGCGTGCAAGTTGTTCCTGATCGGCTGTTAATTCTTTCTTTGACATAAATTTGATATTTATAGTTCGCAAATATACGAATATAATTTTAATTCGCATATTTGCGAATATTTATTTTGTAAATTATCTTAGAGAAAAATATCCAGATATTAATCTAAAGTTTTCAAAGAGTAGCGAAAGGGGAAAAGTTTTTTAGTATCTTAACTTTGACTATATAGTATCATTTTTTTACTACCACATAAATTCCATTTGAAGATGAAAATCTAAGAAATTCAGTTCTCTAAAACGAAAATTTTATATCTTTACAAAAGATAAGTTGCTCTTTATATATTGAGGAAATTAAGCATATCTAAGAACTAAGCTGGTTTCTAAATCGTTACCTATCACTGAAAATAATCTTATAACAATCTAGTTTTCAGCCGAAAACAAAAATGTATATGTCTGGCTATGTGAAAAGTTAAAGTTTTATCAATATTACAAATTGCAGCTATCTCTTTCAAATAATCATTCATTTTTTGATTAGTAATTACAGGTAATACTTTTCCATTCTTTTGTTTTCCTTTATACTTCTCAAGTATCTTATAAGGAATATCTAACAATCGTACATTGACTTTTACTCCGGTCTTACTCCTTTTAGTCATTATCCACAAACTTTGATCAAAAGCTTGTTGAATGTTAGATTCTGCAAGGTTAAAAACATCTATGTAAGAAAGTCCCGTAAAACATGAAAAGATGAAAATATCACGGACCTGAGATAATCTTTTTGATGCGAATACTTTTGTGTAGATTGTATTAATCTCATCTAAAGTCAATATTTCCCGCTCAACTTCATCATAATGAAATTTGAAATTTATGAATGGATCTGGAATTGTTTCTCCATGCCCTTTTATAATAAAATTAATAACCCTGCGTAGTCGTTGTAAGAACTTCATTGCAGTATTATTATTTATTTCTGATTTATTTCTGAGGTACAAATAGAAATCTTCCAATAATATAGTATTCATTTCTCGAATAGAGATATCTGTTAGGTTATATTTTTCTGATAAAAACTCAATCAGTCTTGTCTTAACTAATTCATATCTTTTGTATGTAGTGTATGTCGTATTTTTACCAACTTTTTGCTGATATTGTTCATTGTGTTTGGTAAAATAATATATTAAAGTTTTATGAGCAGTATCTGTACCCAATAAATCATTCTTTATTTCTTCGGGAAGAGCATACCCATTTTCTTCCATTCTCTTATTGTATGCTTTGTCTATACGCGAGGATAGATTGGTGAGTTTTCTGTTTATTTCTGCAATTTCTTCTGTTCTACCTTTTGCTTTTCCGGCTTTTGCATCCCATTGGTTCGGATGAATATCAATCTTTGTGCTAAATTGTGTAACCTTACTGTTGATCGTTATCCGGAGCATAATCGGATACATACCATTACTTTTAGGTTGATTCTTTCTTAAATAGAAAAGTGTTCTGAATGTTGACTTCATAATCTTCAATTTTAATGTTACAAATTACAGTTTTTGTTATTGAAGAATCTTAGACAACTCTATGACAACTTGTAGTAAATGAGATGTTTATTTAGTAAATCGTTACTAAAATTTAGTGTCAAAAAATAGTAACGATTTAGTAACGATTTATGGCTTTTAAATGTCTTTTTTATCATCCTAAGCTGTCTTTCAAAAACAATAAAAAGCCACCTGAAATCTAATTCTCAGATGGCTTTTCTTTAATTTGTCTTAGTCTATACTTTGACTTTTGTGACCTCGGAGGAGTCGTTTTTTATACCATCTTTGAATTGATATTCAATCATTTAATCAATATAATAAGTTTATAAGTAATGACTTAGGAACGATTTAGGGAGGTATTCATATAAAAGAAAAACCTTCTAAATCTACTATTTAGAAGGTTTCATTTTCATTGGCTCAGATTTGACTCTGGCTTTCTGTGACCCCGGAGGGGCTCGAACCCTCGACCCATTGATTAAGAGTCAATTGCTCTACCAGCTGAGCTACGGAGTCGTTTGGTGAGTGCAAAAGTATAATAATTATTCTTTTTAAGAAAATTAATCTAAGAAAAATTAGCTTTTATTAATCACTCTTTTTCTTCGTCTTAAATAATACACTACTATAAATATAGCTAAACATTGATTTTGAATACAATAATTCTTCAGAGAACACCTTTTAACTAAAAAACATAGTTACAACTAAAACATTTAGTTATATTTGTTTTAAATAAATATCTAACATGAAAAACCTAACAAAAAAAGAAGAGGAAATAATGGACATTCTTTGGTCGCAAGGTCCTATGCGAGTCAAAGACATTCAAGATCTGTATGATGACCCAAAACCTCATGTAAACACAATATCAACATTAATTCGTATACTTGAGGACAAAGGCTATGTGGGCTACGAACCTACAGGAAAAGCTTACAGGTATTATGCACTGGTAAGCAAGGATAGCTTCAAAAAAAACACACTGACAAAGATAATCAGCGAATACTTCAACAACTCTTATTTGGGAGCAGTATCTTCACTTGTCGAAGAAGAGAAAATTTCCGTCGAAGACCTAAAGGGGTTAATAGAAAAAGTGGAAAATGCAGCTAAAAATAAAAAGTGATGGCAGACTTATTAATATACAGCACCAAGGTTTCCTGTGCTTTATTCTTCTTCTATATAATATATAAACTGGTATATAGCCGGAATAAATTTTTCAGAATAAACAGATTTTGTATTCTTTTATTTTATATCAGCAGCCTTTTTATCTTTCTTATAAAAATAAAAACCTCTGCACTAAACGAAGTACATCAGACCATTGCCGCATACGAATCATCACTGACCAGCGAATCGGCTCCGATAGAATTCATCCCCGCCACCTCCGCCACTTCTATAGTAGTCGCAGAACATGCAACAATAGATTGGATTAGGATAGTGGGAATCATTTATCTGGCAGGAGCACTCTTTATACTGATACGTAACACTTACTCTACTTTGCACATATTGGCTATGATAAAGGGATGCGAAAGACTGAAAACAGAGGGGATCAATATTCTTATTACAGATAAAGACATCCCTTCATTCAGCTGGATGAATTACGTTATTATATCTCGAAAAGATTATAATGAAAACAAAGAAATAGTACTGACTCACGAATTATCGCACATAAGGAATAGGCACTCATTCGACTTACTCTTTTCAGAGCTTTTCGTACTTTTTCAATGGTACAACCCCTTTGCGTGGCTTTTTAGAAGAGAACTGCGTAATGTTCACGAATTTGAAGCAGATAACTGTGTACTAAAATCAGGCATCGATGCTAAAACATATCAAATTTTATTAATTAAAAAAGCTGTCGGCTCACAACATCTCACCTTTATGACCAACAGCTTTAACCACAGTAAACTCGAAAAAAGAATCACTATGATGTTAAAAGAAAACAACAATCCGCATGCAAAAATGAAGTATCTACTTCTGGTTCCTGTATTTGCAATTGCCGTATCAGTTTTTGCCCACCCTCAACTAACAAGTAAATTGGACAAGCTTTCAGACGCTGAAGGTATAGAAAAAAATGCTTATTCGCAAAAGACCGACAAGACTGATGAGAAAACTGAGGTAGCCGAAAATACGGAAATAAACGTCGAACAACAAAAAACTGTCACCCACCCTTCCGACACTATCGACCTGAAAAAGTATAGGGTAGAAGCCTACAAAAAGGGCAAAAGAATCGATTTTAATTCATGGAAAAACTTTGAAAGAAAAGACGGCAAGATTCTTGTTACGTCAGACTCCGCATTTTATTACAAAGGTGATAAAATGCTATCCTATACTCACGGAGGAACAATTCACATTGCAGAAAACACCAAAAATTTAAACGCAGCAACAATACAACGCAGAATGATAGCTGCATATGCCATATCCCATGAAAAACAAAAGGATATGATAAATGCAGCAGGAAGCGAAGAAGCTTTTTTTAAATCAATCGATTTGGATAAATACAGGATAGAAGCCTATCGGAACGGAAAGAGAATCAACTTTGATGACTGGAAAAATTTCAGCGAAAAAGATGGTTATATCATTATAGAATTGGATTCGGCAAATTACTATAATGGTGATAAAAAAATCGGACAAGAGTCTGCCACTCCCGGACCGTTTAAAAAAAACATATCTAAAAACACTGAAAACCTGAATGGTGAAACAATCCAACAGAGTATAATCGGTATGGTTCTACTGCTAAATGGAATCAAGCCCCAATAAATAATCTTAAAGTATCAAAGAGAGCTGTATCCCCAAAATAAGGATACAGCTCTTTTTCGTTTTCACTTTTCATTTTTCACCTATTATTCATTACTTTTGTAGCCGAAGAGAGATTTCTCCTCCGTGTATCTTAGGATTAACCACGTAAAAAACAAAGTTATAGAATGAATAAAACAGAATCAGCGTTGGTCTTGTTTTCGGGTGGACAAGATTCAACAACATGCCTCTACTGGGCACTTGAAAATTTCGCATCCGTTCGTACGCTGTGTTTTACCTACGGGCAACGTCACTCCAAAGAGGTAGAAGTAGCAAATGCTATTGCCGAAAAAGCCAATGTACCATTCCAACTGCTGGATGCATCTATTATCAGCCAACTATCCGTCAACTCTTTGACAAGCGATATTGTCATGGATCAGGAAAAACCGGCAGACTCTTATCCAAATACGTTTGTACCGGGACGCAATCTATTATTTCTTACTTTTGCGGCTGTAATTGCTCGCTCGCACGGTATACGCCACATTGTAACAGGAGTCTCAGAAGCTGACTACAGTGGTTACCCCGACTGTAGAGATACATTTATACTTTCAGCAAATGCTTCTATTAATCTGGCAATGGACGAACATTTCCAGATACATACGCCATTGATGTGGAGAGACAAAACTGCAGTATGGCAATTAGCTGATGAGCTGGGTGTTTTCGATATCATTCGTACTCAAACCCTGACCTGCTACAACGGTATCATTGCCGATGGTTGCGGACACTGCCCTTCTTGCAAATTGCGTAAACAAGGATTAGACAACTATCTAAAGACAAAACTATAATATGACAATAGAAGGACTTAGCCATTTAGGCGGAAAAACCGAATATAAAGATAATTATGCTCCTGATGTATTAGAAGCCTTCGAAAACAAACATCAGGGAAATGACTATTGGGTAACATTCAATTGCCCGGAGTTTACAAGCCTATGCCCTATTACCGGACAACCCGATTTTGCAACAATACACATCAACTACATACCTGATGTGAAAATGGTAGAAAGCAAGAGTCTTAAGTTATACTTATTTAGCTTTCGCAATCATGGGGCATTCCATGAAGACTGTGTAAATATTATGATGAAAGACCTTATTGAACTGATGAATCCGAAGTATATTGAAGTGGTAGGAATATTTACGCCACGTGGAGGCATTAGTATTTATCCGTTTTGCAACTATGGACGTCCGGGTACGAAGTTTGAACGACTGGCAGAAGAGCGTCTGATAAATCATAACCCACAGCAAATATATAAATAGTTAAGAGGCTTTAAAGCCTCTTTTTTTATTCTGATTATGCTATCTTAGGTCTTCGTTTTTGTACTCTTTTATAGACTACCGTAAACCAAACAGGCAGTATTATGCCTTTACATACCGTAGATATAGCAATTGCCCACCACACCCCAACAATGCCCATTTGCGAAGCCAGATAATAAGCCAAAGGGATGCGTAGCGCATTGAATGTGATACTTATCACGGCAGGCTCTACTGTGCGGCCAATACCATTAAACATACCTTGTGTAGTCAACTCAAACATCATAAAAATCTGAACCAACCCCATAACAAACAAATATTCGGCTCCGGCTCGCATAGCATTCTCTTCAGGAACAATAATTCCAAAAATTTGAGCACCAAACAAAATAAATGCAATACTGACAAAAATTCCTAACGTAAACATAACACGTATCGTATAGATATATGCCTTTTTACCTCTTTCCAATTTATTGGCAGCATAGTTCTGAGCAACAAAGGCACTCAGCGCCGTAGAAAATCCCTGTGATGTATTCCACGTAACCGCCTCTATCTGTCCTCCCGTTGTCTGAGCCATCATGCCTAGATGCCCACCATGAATAGAAGCAACACGTGCCAAGTTCATATTAATGATGGCATACAATGAGTTCATTATAGAGACAGGCGTTCCTAGAAAAATTATGCGTTTAAGGTAAATACCTTTCGGCTTAATAAAGAAGGAGAAATCGCCTAAAATACGATTACCATATTTAATCTGATAAAAGAACAAAGAAAACACAAACAATTGTGCAGCAACTGTGCCAATAGCGGCACCGTGCAATCCCATCCCCATACCAAACATCAAAATAGGGTCGAGTATCATATTTAACACGAGCCCGGCTGCATTATTTTTGAAAGGAACAGTACTTCGCCCTGCACCATTGTATATCCCTGCGAAATTGTATGACAAGAACTGAAACGGAAGACTAATAGTGAGTATTCGTAAATAAAGTACCGCATCGGCTGTAATATCAGCAGATAGTTTGAAAAAAGATAAGATAGGATTAGCAAAAATAAAGAGTGTAGACACCCATACCACGCTAAGCACAATAGAGGTAGTTGTAGAATGTGAGGCGTATATAGCTGCACGTTTCATTTTCTTCGCACCTATCGATTGACCGACTGCGACCTCCGATCCGATCATAGCCAGATATGCGACCGATGAAGTCAACCACAACAACATACCTATAGCACCGATTGCAGCTTCCGATTTGGTTGCTATTTCGGGATGAGACACAGTACCCAGCCTGCCAACCCACGACATAGCCATCAGCGTGTAAGCCATCTGTAAAAAGCTTGTACCCATCAGGGGTAAAGCCAAACGTATTAAGGTAGAGAATATTTTTCCCTCGGTAAGATTATGAATACCTGATTTCACGTGTATGAATTATAAATTTTTGAGCAGTTTGTCCCCATTTTCGCTATCCGAAAGCTCTTTAATTTCTAAAATAGTCTCCCACTCTTTCCTGAATTTTACATTTGTATCAATCACAAAATCCTCTGAGCCATACATCTCTATTTTCTCAAACAGATAACTTACGGTAATATGATTGATATCCAATGCGGGTATAAAGGCGGGTACTAATGCGTTTTGAGATGGAGTCTCTACAATAAGCCCGATATCCTGCAAATAAAAAAGAGTATCACTAGTCAATTTTGTCGGAATTTTATATTGCTCCGAAAGTTCATCAGCAGTGTAAGGCATATCTCCTTTTTCAAACCGCTTAACAATCAAAGTCATTATTAGTAATGCAACAAAATCCTTATAGCGACGACTTATTTTAGAAGTTTCATGTTCGAAACTAAACTTATTTACATTCTGATAAGCAAAAGATAGCTGCACACCAAACAAAACAAAAAACCATGTCAGTTGCAACCATAATAACAACAAAGGCAAAGCAGCAAAACTACCATATATAGCATTGTATTTAGAGATCCATATCTGACCACCGATATACAGCATTTGGAATACCTGAAAACATATACCCGTAAACACACCGCCTAATAAGGCACTGGTAAACTTAACCTTCGTATTAGGAATATAGATATATAGTATTGTAAAGAGTAAAATGGTAATAAGAAAAGGAACTACTTTCATAAAAGGACCAATAACCAGTCCCAGTATATACTGTTGCTCGGCTGTAGTGCTCAAAAGAATATTAACCCCGGCATTGCATATAAGAAAAACAGGCGCAATAATGATAAGAGCCAGATAGTCCGTGAACATCCGAAAATAGGTACGTCCTTTTTTTATCTGCCATATTTTATTGAAGTTATCTTCTATATTCGAAAGCAGATTGATTACAGTATACAATAACAAGATGACGCCGACGCCCAAGAAAATCCCACCCTGAGCATATTCGATCGATTTGTCGATAAAAGCTGTCGCCTTATTCAATATCTCCTCTTGTCCTGCAAAATAGCTAAAGAGTTGAGTCTTTACAATATTCTGAAAACCAAAGCCTCGAGCTATGGCAAACAATACAGCTAGCATGGGGACGATAGACAGTAAGGTGCTATATGTCAATGCTGATGCACGTGTAAAAAGTTGCTCTCCATCAATATTCCTGATGGCTAGGATAAAAGACTTAATAATATCGTACAATCCCATTTTACGAGACGATCTCTCGCGCTTGTTTATCCGCCAGATATCATACGTAAGAAATCGAATTACTCTTTTTACAAACTCTTTTATTCTTTCAATCATACGAGATTTTTATCCGAAATATTTACAAATATAGCTTGTTCTTTATAAGTAAACATACTTGATAGATAGAATCTTAAAAAATAGTAACAAATATATCTACCAATAAGATCAATCTTCATTGCTAAAATTTGTAAAAAATCTCTACACTAGACCAATAACCTAACCATAAGAGACACTGTGTAGAATATTCACGAAAGAGGAAGACCGATAAGTATAATTTAACTTTGGCATAGAAATATAAAATATCTATACTGGGATATTTTTATTACTTTCGTGTTAGTAAATAACAATGATAGATCAAGCCACCATAGACCGTATAATAGATGCTGCACAAGTAGTGGATGTAGTATCTCAGTTTGTTACGCTCAAGCGTAGAGGTATAAACTATGTAGGGCTGTGTCCGTTCCACGAAGACAGAACTCCATCATTCTACGTTTCTCCATCCAAGAATATATGTAAATGCTTTGCTTGTGGCGAAGGAGGAACCGCTGTTCACTTCATTATGAAGCATGAGCAGCTCTCTTATTTCGATGCACTCCGTTATCTGGCGAAGAAGTATAACATCGAAATACAAGAACGGGAGTTAACCGATGAGCAGAAGCAGGCTTATAACGAGCGTGAAAGTCTATTTATATTAAATGACTTTGCCCGAAATCATTTTGTAAAGACTCTGCATGAACATATCGAGGGTAAATCTGTAGGTCTAAGTTATTTTAAAGAAAGAGGATTCCGTGAAGATATTATACAGAAATTCCAACTCGGATACAGTCTCGAACAAAGAGACAGCCTCACGCAGGAAGCTATAAGAAATGGCTATAAAGAAGAATTCCTTGTAAAAACAGGTCTCACTATAAAAAGTGAGAGTAACGGCGCTCTCATCGACCGTTTTCGAGGGCGAGTTATATTTCCCGTACACACATTATCGGGAAAAGTTGTTGCTTTTGGCGGACGTATTCTAAAAAAGGCAGAGAACACAGGAAAATACGTAAATTCTCCCGAAAGTGAAATATACCACAAAGGAAGCGAACTATATGGAATATATTTTGCAAAACAGGCTATCACCAAAGCCGACTGCTGCTATCTGGTAGAGGGATACACCGACGTGATATCGATGCATCAGGCGGGTATAGAAAATGTAGTTGCGTCATCAGGAACAGCACTTACTCACGGACAAATCAGGCTCATACATCGCTTTACAGAATATGTAACTATACTATATGATGGTGATGCTGCCGGTATAAAAGCAGCACTGAGAGGGATAGACCTCTTGCTTGAAGAGGGAATGAAAATAAAGGTGGTACTCCTTCCTGATGGTGAAGACCCCGATTCATTTGCACGTAAACAAAATGCCGAGTCGCTGACAAAATATGTACAGGAACATGAAGTGGATTTCATACGCTTCAAAACACAATTACTATTAGATGATGCGGGTAATGACCCTATAAAGCGAGCAACCCTTATCTCCGACATAGTAAGCAGTATAGCGGTTATTCCTGACAACATTATACGCAGTGTATATATAAAAGATTGCAGTATACTACTGAATATAGACGAACGGATACTTATTCAGGAAGTAAATAAGAAAAGGCTTGCTCACCTAGAGAAGGCTCCTCAGCCGAAAATAGATCCGGAACTATCGGCAATCAACGTTGACCTCTCACAGCCTGAAGCGCATAGAGGAAAACCCGTTGTAAAAAAGACCAACATTGATAAGTTTGAGTTGGCGATACTCTATTTCATTGTCCGGTATGGAATGGAAATATTGATTGAAGGAGGAGAAAACAATCCGGCAACAGGCGATATGCCGACAACCGTAATAGATTGGGTGAAATTTGACTTGCAAAGAGATGGTTTTTGGTTTACGAATCCTTTGTATAAAACAATACTGGAAGATGCAATAGAGCACTCGGCTAATGAATATTTCAACCCTAGCCGTTACTTTCTGGCGCATACAGACGCACATATAAGCAAAATTGCAGCCGAGTTGGTAAGCGACAGATATCAGTTGAGTAAACTGCATATAAAACAATTTGGTGAGAATCTTAAAAAGGAAGACACCCCTCTTGCCGAAGAAAAGCATCTCTGGAAAAACGTACCTCGTGCAGTTACCGAGTTAAAAGATGCTCATATATCTAAACAGATGAAGGAGATCAAAGAAGATCTGGAAAAGAAACAAAAGGAGAAAGACTGGGACGGGGCTATTATCCTTATGCAAAAGCTTAAGGAAATGGACGAAATAAAAAAGATTCTGGCAAAAGAATTAGGCGAAAGAATTATTCTGCGATGGTAAGTCGCGGTTGAAGTATTTATTGCCGTACCTCATCTTCACATCTCAATGCCTTTAGAAAAGGAAATGCTTAGTCACATATCTATATAAAATACGACAATAACTCTTCGCGGGGACTTAGAGTACCTTATTCTTCATCCTCGACTATAAACCAGCGAGTACTATCTTTTTCTCTTGTAGCAGCTTGTCCCGGTTGCAAATCAGGGAGTTTCTTTAATATCGGTTCCATCTCCAATATCTCGTCTACCGATACCAGATAAGCATCCTCTTCGTCATCAACTTCATCATCCCCAAACAACTGCCAGTCTCCGTCTTCATCATAGAGAACGAAGGTTATCGGAGATCCGTTTGTTAGTACATAACTGGTTGTCAGTACCGATTTGTTTTTTTGTTCTTCTTTTAGCTTCATTGTTATATATTTTGAAAATAAAGGTAAGCATTATTTAATTAGACAAGGCCTGATTAACTCTCCTATTTATAAGCCTTAACAAAGAAGCCTTTTCACATATATACATAAACAGCTTAGTGACAGGTGCGAAATAAGATATCTCAGCCATTATCTTCCGCTTCTTTATTGTTTTTATCACGTCCCTATTTTACTCTTGGAGATTGGTTTCTATCGATGACGATACAACTCTGAATATTTTTCGCAAGTAATCACTAAGCATCATTTATTACAGAATAGTTGACACGAAGAATCAAGGATAGATAAGGACTTTTCGTTAAAACATCCTTAAAAAAGCTCAATAAAATTGCACAGGCCTTTCCTTCTTTTCCTAATTATATTTATTGGCAGTACTCTTGTACCTCCAAATAATAAGTTAAATGAAAAAATCGATAGGAATATTATTGCTTGGTATTTTATGTATATTTCAGTCATGCGAGATGATCGAATATCATCCGTACGATGGTCGCATTTCAGGGAAAACAGATATCAACAAAAAGAATATAGCACGAATAGAGGAAACTTGTAGAAACAAAGAAACAATACGGTTTGCTATGATTGGCGACACCCAACGATGGTATGATGAAACAGAGGCTTTTGTGAATGCACTAAATAAAAGAAACGATATAGATTTCGTCATTCACGGAGGTGATGTATCAGATTTTGGCCTTACCAAAGAATTTCTATGGCAACGGGATATTCTAAACAAACTGAAAGTACCTTATGTAGTCTTATTGGGAAATCACGATTGCCTCGCAAATGGAATAGAAGTCTTCAGGAAAGTTTTTGGTGAAGAAAATTTCTCTTTCATTGCCGGAAGGACGAAGTTCGTATGTTTAAACACCAATGCCTTGGAATTTGATTATTCGCTCCCTGTACCCGACTTTCAATTTATAGAACAAGAAATAAAAGACAAGAAGGATGAATACGATAAAACAGTAATGGCAATGCATGTCCGTCCTTTTTCGGAGCAGTTCAACAACAATATAGCCAATGTATTTCAACGCTATATAAAAGAATTTCCGAATCTTCAATTTTGCCTCAATGCTCACGATCACAACATAGCAGTAGACGATCTCTTCGATGATGGAATAATCTATTATGGCACACCCAATATAGCTAAAAAGAAATATTTACTATTCACATTAAATTCAGATAACACCTATAACTATGAAGTGGTCGCTTATTAAATATATATCTTTTTTATCACTCGTCCTATTATTCAACCTATCCGGTTATTCTCAGAATGGCTACGAAAAACGTGTAGAAAAATATCAGAACCAGTGGGCCAATCTCATTCCTACACATATAAAATTTCAGTATGCAGGCGGGATGGGGCTTATATCCATAGGAACAGGATGGGACTATGGAAAAAACAATCAGTGGGAAACGGATGTATTCTTTGGATTTCTTCCCAAATACTCAACAAAAGAAAATAAGATAACATTTACCTTGAAGCAAAACTTTATTCCCTGGACAAAGCCAATAGGGACAAAAGGATTCTATATAGATCCGCTAGCCTGTGGCTTGTATATCAACACTATTCTTAACGGAGATTTCTGGATAAGTGAACCCGACAAATATCCAAACGATTACTATTCGTTCTCTACGAAGATGCGTTTTAATGTCTATATAGGGCAAAGGCTTACGTATAAGATTCCACACGAAAAGCGTTTTTTTGCTAAGTCTGTTACGGCTTTTTACGAACTAAGTACAAATGACTTATATCTTGCAAGTGCCTTTACGAACAAGTACCTTAAACCAAAAGACTATTTAAGATTATCGTTTGGTTTGAAGCTCCAATTCTTTTAAAAAATCAATATTGATCTTTTACAAACTTGTTTTTAGAAGACAGCTTGATCGGATTGTTGGAGAACCAGTCTGTAAAGCTTTTCCATTTACTTTCATTCGCAGACTTCCACTGAAGAAATTCGGAAGGATCTCCCTGCATCAATATCCAATAGTTATAGGCTTCAAGGTGTCCGGCATTCATCAACAACTTTTGATAGTCGAGCAGTACATTTGGATATATATTCTCTATATTATTTTTATAGTAGATATTCAAAAAATTAGTGCGAATCGTACTCAATGTAGCCAAATCTAAAGTTTTGACATGCGGAAGAGACAACATAAGGATTGGTTCGTAAATCCCACTACCAAAAGAGGATTCCGAATTATTTTTTAAATCCAGTCCTGCATATTTACAAAAACTGACAGACACAGCAGAGTCACTCACAATCGTGATCTCACTCTTATATGTCTCATAGAGCAACTTACTCATCTCAACTGTGCGATGTGTATTACGCTCCAGATTCATAAACAGTTCACCGTAGAGCATCCCCCATACTTCATCTTCTGTATCTAAATATATTTTAGCTGCCCAATAATAATTAGACGGATATTTAGGGTCTGCTGCGATTCCTTTCTCAAAATAAGACAGTGCAGTGTATTTTTCATCTTGAGCCATATACACATTTCCTAATTCAAAATAAAGAGCACCTGAATCGGGGAATTTCTTTATACCTTCCTCAAATGTCTTTATTGCACCTTCATTATTTCCTATAGAGTTATAGCAAATACCCAACATCTGGAAAAATGTATCCGAAGCTTCTTCATTATCCTGTATCGGTTTCAAAATATTAATAGCCTCTTCATAATTTTCTTCGAGACAATGCGCATAAGCTATTTCGTAAGGATACACAATATTGGCCGGATCAAGCTTTTGAGCTTCCTTAAGCAGAGTGATACTTTCTTCTACTTTTCCACAGTCCATTAATTTTACTGCTTCTATTCCCTTTTGTGCCGCAATATCCTTTTTGGACTGCGAAAGCAAGGGAAGAGTTGAAAGAAAGAAGATTGATGATATAATTAAGATTTTCATTTGCGTCTAGTACATGTTTTTTATGGTGTTTAGCATAGCAAATATATAAATAAAAAAGACCGGAGATATAATTTCCGATCTTTTTTGCATTTATCTTAACGTCTATAAAACATTAATCATTGAATGTTGGCAATGAAGAGAACTCTTTCGAGTATCGAATCATTTGCTCTGCATAACCTTCTTTATAATTAATTTTCACATCTGTAATTTTACCATTGCTATCTTTCACCAATTCGAAAGTAGGGTTTACAAATCCCTTGTAAGGCTTCATATTCAACTTCTTATAACGAGCTAAAACTTCACTATGCAATTTTTGGTCTACCTTGACAGCATAATTTTCTACAATCGCTTTTGCCCCTTTAAAATCGCCTTCCGATTTTATACGTTGAATTTCAGCTAACAGATCCCCAAACAGAGTACGTAATTTATTGTAATCGTTCACTACAACGTATGTTTTTCCGTCTCTCACTTTATATTCGACTACATTGTCTGCTTTTCCTTTTTCATAAACCCATTTAGCGATCAACTGACGATTGCGCATGTGCGATTCTTCTATATTCTTACCCGGCTCTATCCTCACCAACTGAGTCATAAGACCGTTCATCATAAACTTGTAATACTCTGATTTGTATGCATCGCCATTCGGTATTATGCCTAGTTCTACAAGCTTAGGATCGGCAAGGAAATAAAGTCCGAACAAATCGGCACGGGCTTCTTCTATTGTCGAGCTGAATTCTCCTAATGCATTCGGATCAACCTCCGGTAGCAATTTACCCGAGCCATGTCCTAAACATTCGTGAAGGTCGGTATGCAATACGTCTGTTATAAAACCATATTGCTTTACGGAGTTAACTTCACGCTCAGACCACATAAACTCATCATTAAAGCCTGTATGTGCTCCAGCAGCGTCGTAGGCCTCCATTATATTTTCTATTGTCACCGATTTTGACCCATGATCTTTCCGTATCCAGTCGGCATTAGGAAGATTAATACCTATAGGTGTTGCAGGATAACAATCTCCGCCCAGTTGAGCTACTGTAATTACTTTTGCAGATACCCCTTTCACACTTTCTTTTTTGAAACGTTTATCTACCGGAGAGTGATCTTCAAACCATTGAGCGTTTGAGCTGATAACTTCTGTCCGTTTGGTCGCTTCTACATTCTTGAAGTTTACCACCGATTCCCAACTTGCTTTAATTCCTAGCGGATCACCATATACTTCGGTAAAACCATTTACAAAATCAACCTGAGATTTCAGATCTTCTACCCACGCTATCGCATATTCGTCAAATGTCTTTAAGTCTCCTGTTTTATAATAAGAAATCAGCTTAGTGATAACAGCTTTCTGTTGATCATTTTCAGCTACAGCCTCAGCCTTCTCCAGCCATCCTACGATTCGTTCAATAGCAGGGGAATAAAGACCTCCTACTTTCCACACATCTTCTACCAGCTTGTTCCCTTGTTTTATAAGGCGGCTGTTAAGTCCGTAAGAAATCGGAGTTTGATCTGTCGTATCTTTCATAGCTCCATAGAAAGCCTGTACTTCTTTCTGAGTGACGCCTTCTCCGTAATAGTTATTAGCTGAAGAAAGAATTAGGTCGTTACCCGACTGATTTACTTTCTTCGCCATCACATTCGGATCAAACATGACAGGAGTAATCATTTTAATAAAATCATCAGCATTCACAGATTCATCCCCCGAACGACTGGTTCTTGGAATCAGATCATCAGGTAAGGCTTTAACCTGTTCGGCAAAAAACTGTTTAGAAAAGCCCGGAAGGAATTTTTCTTCTCCATAGTGGTGATGTATACCGTTAGAGAACCAAACACGTTTCAGATAAACCTCAAACTCTTTATAATCGTTCGTATTCTTGTCACCTTTATAATTTTCATATATAGCTTCGAGCACACGGCGGATAGCCAGATTGTATTTATTATTTTGGTCGTAAAGAATATCACGCCCTTCGATGGCTGCCATCGATAGATAGTAGACCAGTTCCTTTTGTTGTAACGAAAGGTTATTGAACCCGGGAACGTAATAACGTAGAATTTGGAGATCGGCAAAGGCATCAACCTCATATTTAAAATCAGCAGGAACAGAGTCTGTCAATGCAGCCTCTCCATGGGATGCTTTTTGCGTTCCTCCACAGCCTGCAAACAACATTGAAAATCCTGTCATAGCAATTAATACTGTTTTTTTCATTGAGTTATATATTTATTGTTCGATAGTCTCATTATATCTATAATCTCAAAAAGGTGACAAAAGTGACACTTTTTTGATTGTTTTTACGTGTTACCTTTTTATTGCGAAGAACAGGTTAAACGATATATTAGATATTTTATTCCAAAAGTAATAAAAATAGCAAAGAATATATCTTATAATTCATGACATAGTTTATTACAAATGATTCTGGTCTGGATTATTTAACTAACTTAGGAAAATCTTTTGTATTGCTAACTATCATAATAACAATACCATGAAAACAATTTATTTATTTTTTCTCCTTCTTTTGAGTTTATCTATAACCCAGTGTACAAAACCCGGTCCTAAAATAATAGAAAGACCTGTGTATGGATTACAGAATACAAAAACGATTGAAATAGCCAAGATCATCCTGACTGATTCAGCCACAATTTTGTATATAGATGCTTATTCTTATCCGGAAACCTGGATTCGGATAGATTCGGCGACGTATATTCAAGCTGATGGAAAAAAGTATATAATAACAGGAGCAGATAGCATAGAACTCAATAAAGAGCATTGGATGCCCGAGAGTGGCGAGACTCATTTTACACTATTCTTTCCGCCGATACCAAAAGGAACTAAAACAATAGACTTTATTGAATCTGATTGTGATAATTGTTTCAAGATATGGGATATCGACCTTACAGGAAAAGCTAAAGCTTATAAACCCTCTTTACCTGATAATGTATTGAATTATAAAACCAATAAAGATTACAAGCTACCGGAGCCTGTATTTAAGTCCGGCAGGACAAAAGTCACTTTATACCTGACAGGGTTAAAAGATGGGTATGCAATAGGCGAACCCGAGCTTAGCGTAGAAAATATAATTGCACAGGAAAGGGATGAAGTTGCAGGAAAAAAAGAATCAGATGGGAAATACACTTTCGATATAGACCTGTATTCTACATCCACAGGATATCTTTTTTGTAATAATATATCGATAAAGGTAATACTCAACCCGGGAGAAGATATGGAAGTGTATTATGATGCGACGGCTTTCTCAAAACGGAATTCTCGCTATAACCCGCAGCCGGATTTAGCTTTCGGAGGATTCACCGGCGGATTATCCGAGCTGAATACACAGCTTTTACAATACAAAGATTCTGTGATTGCTTATAATTTTATGTTGCATGCATATTGGGATCTTAGCGATCCGGCAATTCTGGACATGGACAGCGAGCAGTACCTTGATTACATCTTTGGGCTTTATGACGAAAAGATACAGAAAGTTGAAAAATCGGACCTGCCTCAGGCTATGAAGCAAATTGTGAAGTATAATCTAAAAAGTTCTCTTATAAACAATATATCTCTGAAACACAGAGTATACGAATTGAGCTATCGCAAAAAGAACAAACTGGATTGGAATAAACCTGTTGAAAAAACTCTTCCTAAAGCAACAGAAAAAGATTTTCTTGCTCTTAAAAAAGTAAATCTTAATGACCCGATGTTCGTTTACTCTGATGATCTTAGTTATACGGTATTAAGCTTGCTGAATAGTAAACCTGCTGATTTAAGTATCGAAGAGATAACAGATACTAAATCCGGATATTTCCAAGACATGGAAAAGGTTTCAAAAATAATAAAGAAAGGTTTTCTTTTGGAAGAACTAACGTCAGATGATGAAAAGAAATTGTCTGAAGCTTCAACACCGTATTATAAAGAGGTATATACACAAATCTTTGAAAAAAGTAAGCGAGAACAGGAAGCAGCATTGGCAAAGGGTGGTTTTATGATTGAATCAACACCGGTTGTGACAAATGATAAAATACTGGAATCTATTATTGCTAAATACAAGGGACAAGTTGTTTTTGTCGATTTTTGGGCAACGTGGTGCGGCCCGTGCCTGATGGCTATGAAAACAATAAAACCAATAAAACCTCAAATGAAAGAGAAAGGGGTTGTTTCTGTATATATTTCGGGAGAAACATCGCCTAAGGGTAAATGGACAAGCATGCTGCCTGAGATCGGTGGTCTACATTATTACCTTACAGATCTACAATGGGGTGCTTTGGAAAAGAAATATAATATAGATGGAATTCCAACCTATATGATTTTTGACAAGAACGGTAAGAAAGTTTTTGAAACTACAGGATATCCCGGAAATGATAAAATCTTAGAAGAATTATCGAAAGTATGGTGAGTGAATAGCATAAGCTCTATTAAAAAAAAGCTATCCGTATCTTGTCTGAGATACGGATATATATATAAAGTACAACTATATGTCTTATCAAGCCGCTCTACCCTCTCAATACAAATAACGGAGTATCTGAGTGGAACAACATTTTGCGGGAGATACTAGGGCTAAACATCCGGGCAAATATATTGCGTTTGCTAGTTGTTAGTGCCAATACCTGTATTCCATCATCTTTTATATATTCGTCGAGGCTTTTCAGCATATCGGAAGTATCGATGAGTTTATAATCGAGATTCAGATTTGGATACTGCTTCGAGAAGTACGTTTTAATACCTTGAAGCTTAATTTCGTCCCACTGATCCGATTTTTTCACAGCAATATGAGTCAAAGAGATACGGATATCCTGATAAGGTTGTAATAATTTAGCTAACAAGTCGAACGAAATAAGGTCTCTTTGGCTAAAGTTTGTAAGAAACGCAATGTGCTTCACATCCTTGAAATCCTTAAACGGAGTATTTTCGGGAATGGCTATCAGCGGCACATGTGTCATTTCTATCACTTCGGCTGTTACGCTACCTATCAGGTCGGCATCCTTCTGGTCTTTCCCTCTAGTGCCCATTACGATGATTGATGGCTTATATTCCTTTGTAAATGTCACAATTTCTTCTTCAGGCAAACCTTCTCTAAGCACATAAGAGTAGTTCACTGACGGAAATTCGCCTTCAGAGACTTTCTTATCGATGGTATTGCAGAGACGTTGAATATTTTCTTTTACTTTCTCTATTATGTTTTGAAATTCCTTTTCCTCTTTCCCTTGATAGGCAAAAGCCTCTGCCATAGGAAGGGCAGTAGGATAATAAGGATTGAAATACACATGGAGTATTTTGACCTTTGCACCCAGCTCACGAGCCAGATTGAAAGCGATACGACAAGCCTTAAGAGAGTAATCGGAGAAGTCCACAGGGATTAAAATCCTTTGGCGTCCATCATCGGTACGATATGTTTCTTCTTCATCGTAACTAAACAAATGGCGACTTTCCACAACACTCAACGCCTTAGGAAGATCAGATTCTTTTATTCGGATACGAACTCCGGCCGATACTCCGGGATTATCAAGATCTACATCATTGATATGTACTTCAATGTTCTCACCTTCCAATACATGTTTTAATATTTGGGCTTTTTCATTTGTATGAATAGCTAGTGTTACTAATTTATCTTCCATAATCGGCATATTTATATAATTTCTTGTACAAATTTTGTAATCGTTTTTTCTCAGTATTGCAAATTATCATGTTTGCAGCTAAAAACGTTCGGATATATTTGAAAAGAGATGAACACTTTCTGGCGTATTCATCTCTCTTATTCTCTTAGGCCTCCCTTGATTCCATCATTTCTAAAGCCATATCCAAAATAGTGGTATCATCAATAGAGACATATCCTCCATCCGGCCCCGGTTCTATATGAATTCCGCAGCTTTGACCTTTTTCGTAACTATATCCGCCAAAGTAGTTCCATACAGTTTCCACCGGGAGTTCTAACTTTTCTGCTATTTGGTGTATACTTCCATCCGGTAAGGTGTCCTTAATCCTTCTTAGCTCTGCAAATCTGATAACTCTAGTCATACTCTCTAAGTTTTAAATGGTAAATGATTAGGAATATGTTCTAAAGTTATAAAATTCTTTTTTGAAAAACAATGGATTTTATGTGGGAATATTAAATACTGCGCTATAAATGGCGATCGAAATCACCAGAACCCAAATCGTGCACATTAGTATCTGAGCCCTAACTTTTGTGTAGACAGGAATTTTGAATTCTTCTTTAGGAACTTTTAAGATATACCTGCGTGAGGTTAAATAAACATAATACATAGAAATACCGACCAATGCACCCCATATTGCACCTCCAACAACGTCGGATACAAAATGCACACCAAGGTATATTCGGGAGTACCCTGTTATGCATGCCCATAAAAGAACGGTGATTGTATAATATTTATATCTGAAAAGTAGAGATGTAAAAGCGACAATACCAAAACCATTAGCGGCATGATTGGATATAAACCCATACTTTCCTCCCCGGTAATTACGAACAGTGTCTACATAGTTCTGAAAGTCGGGATGATGGGTAGGTCTGAGACGTTCAAAAAAGGGCTTTATTAGAGAAGAAGAGACATAGTCACAAAGCACGCCAACCAAAACGGCACAGAGTAATAATAGAAGTGCCTCTTTCCATTTTATTTTGTAGACAAAAACACCTATTGCAACGATTGCGAGTGGAAGCCATACAAGCTTGCCGCTATATATCCACATAAAAACATCCCAATAAGAGGTATGCTGATCATTAAGCCACAAAAAGAGATTCCTCTCATAGGGTAAAATTCGTTCTACTAAACTCATTAAAATAATATTCTCATGTAAATATATAAATGGAAGAAAAGGAATCAGATTATTTCCAGTTTATCGCGCTGTATCCAGCCCACTGTACCATTATCGACTTCTACTTCAAGCCAGTTACGATCTTCTTTTGTTATCGACACTTTCGTTCCTGCGTGCAATACGGTAAGCTCTTTGCTATTTATATCGGGAGAGCTAACCATAGGAGCCGAAGCAGCCATTACTACCGCTGTGTCCCGGTATTCCAAGCGGCTCTTTTGCCTAAACGAAAACACATTGGCAAATATAACGACTATAATGAATACTATGCCGGTATAAAAAGCTATTTTTTTAATCGTAATCAGTTTCGTGAAGAAGAATAACACTAAACAGCCGATCAATAGGAGAAATGAAACAACACCGATATTCGCCCAGCTATTTGAGCTAAACAGATTTTGTACCCCATTGAACCAGATGCTAAGAAAGAACGTATCAGCAACAGGAATCTTATCTTCAATCTTAGTCATAATATAATCTATATTATGCTTCGTATCCCTGTCTCCCGGATCGAGCAAATGTGCTCTTTCGTAATATAGACGGGCTTTTGCAATTTCATTAACCCGATAATATGAGTTACCAAGGTTATAATATAATTCCGCAGACTCTAATCCCTGTTTCTTTTGTTCATTCTTTTCATTTTCGAGCAAATCTATTGCTTTGCGGAAGTCTCCGCTATTGTATAACTCGTTCGCTTTATCAAATACAGTATTATCACCGCCCTTATTGTCTGCAATCGTAGCAGAAGGCTTCACTGTTGCACTATCTACTTTTACATTGGTTGTATCTTGTGCATATGAAGATATAGCGAATACAAAAAGGAAGAATATGTATGATAATATGACTCGTTTCATCTCACGCATCATTATTTTATTTTTTTGATTGTATTTTCCATTTTACCGATAGCATCTACCGTGTCGTTATAGAGCTTATCCATCGCATCGTCCGATTCTGACGGAGCATAACGTGCAAACTCTCCGGTATCGAGTATATTTATAAACGTTCCTATAATATCGTCTCCAACTCCGTATTTTCGAAGCTCTGTTTCAATATTCTCTCTATTGAGATCAGCTACCGGAATAGTCAGTTTATCGCTCAGATATCCCCACACAGCACGAAGTATCTCTTCGTAGAAATTATCTTTTTTATGCGTAAGCAAATATTGTTTAGCAAGTTTCAGGCGTTTAGTCGCAACTTTATTAGCCTTCTTGGTACGCATCAGGGCTATATCTGCATTTGCCTGTATTTGCTTCCTATATATAATCAAGAAGATAATAAACAATGCAAGCGGGATGAGATAGCAAAGAACATAGGAAAGAGAGCCTACAAAGAAGTCGTTCGGATTCTTAAATGAGTAGCTGCCTGTTTTTATATAACGTATATCCTGATTTATCTCCAGTTCTTTCTGATTAGAATAGCTTGTTGATACATTCTTCCCTGCATTCGGATCTTTATCTACATCCAATTCGTAAGATGGAGAAGATACTGTTTTGTAAGTATTGGTACGTGTATCGAAATATGAAAATTCGATAGGAGGAATAGTAAACTTACCCGGATAGCGAGGGATAAACATATATTCTATCGTCTTTGTACCCGACAAACCGTTCTCAGTCAACTTATAATCGTTTTTCACCTGAGGATCGTAAGTCTCTATATCCTTAGGGAATTTTATTTCCGGATTCTTTATAAGCTTCAGGTTACCTGTACCCGAAATATTTAGCTTGATGGTTACAGCATCGTTCGCTTTCACTTTCTGTGAAGAAATAGTAGGCGTAAACGTAAATGCACCCACTGCTCCCGAAAAGTTAGCAGGTTTATCTTGTAACGGAAGAGCCGAAATATCGACAGTAACAGGTGTTGTTTTCAATATCTTCTTAGCTTCTGTCATCACATCCTGAGGACCGAAGAAGGTCTGTACTTTACGTCCTGAAGAAACCTCAAAAACAATCTCCATCGTTCCCGAAGGAATGGTTATCTTGCCCGAGCGTTGAGGGAACAACAAGGTCTTCTTTACATCTATTGCCATGTAGTTTCGACCTTTATAATGCTCAGCTGTCATTTGTCGGTTTGTGGCCATATCAAAATCCTCTGTCATGAAGCCTTCAAATTCAGGGAATTGTATTTTACCAACATCTCTGATATTAAGTACGGTATAGAATCGGAATGTTACTACAACAGCTTCCTGTTCTTTTACTTTAGTTTTAGAGAATATGGCTCTTACAAAGGCATCATCAGGACTCACATTTCCTTCTTTTGATGTCTGCGTAATAACTTGAGGATTACGTCCCGGCTGTTGAGGCTGTGCGTTCTTATCGGGTGGCAATACTTTTATTTGAGCCGTTCCCGACCTATAATTCTTACCATTAGCCTTAATTGACGCAGCAGGTAGTGTAAATGTCCCTTCAGCATTAGCCATCAGTACATAGGTGAAAGTTGTATTGCTCTCCGAGCTAACTTTCCCATTGATATTAGAAGAGCTATAAACCTGAGATACAGAAGGTCCGAAAAGAATATCAAATCCTCTTATCTCATCAGGAATCTGGATATTGTTTCCACTCCCTCCTTTCAATATATATTGCAGTTGTATCTGAGCTCCTTTTACCGTAGATGCAGGAGCATTGATGACAAACGAGATGTCATCGGCCAATATTTTTGAAACACTTATGAGTAATAATATCAATAAAAACGAACACCTCTTCATTACTCTCTCAATTTATTTTTCTAAAGATTATCACAAAAGTAATATTTTTACTTTATATAGCTTTCAAGTCTTGAACACGTATAACTACCGAATCTATTTTCAGCACCTTGTCGTTAGTCACCGACTCGTCGTATACATCTCCCCAAATATCTCTTACTTTCCGTCCGGTAGGAGTCGAATACTGAACAGTCACTGAACCCTCGGGCAATACCATTTCTCCTATTTTGCGAGGTTGCAAGAGTAGTTTTCGCATTTCCACTACTTTGTATGTTTTCCCGTTTATCACTTCTTCAGAAAACGACTGCCTCAAGCGGGTTATATCACTTGAATAGAAATCATTCAGATACGGAAAGTCTGCATCCACGATCTTATATATATCCTTCGTTGTATACAGACGATAAGAGAGGGTTAACGTATCGGAGAGGTTAACACTGGTTTTGGAGGCTACCACTTTTAGAAAAGCATCTACATCCTTCACCTTAGCTATATTCTCTTCCAGAGAGCGTACTTCTATCTTAAAACTTTCCGATTTATACTTCTTACCATCGATATTCACTTCTGCCTGTGGCAAAGAAAACTTACCTTTTTCGGGTGCACGAAGTATATAGGTTGATGTAGCCAAAAAAGACTGTACCCTCTTCCCTTTTTTGAACACGGTAGAACTTGATGCGGACAAAGAAGGCCCGTAAAGAATTTCAAACCCATTCATATTTTTGATGATTACAGGTTCTTTCACTTCCTTATCACTTTCCACAATATAAGAGACTGTAAACTGCTCTCCAACAGTTACCGTTTCAGGTGCTTTTATCCTCACTTTGTTCTCCTGTCCTGCTAAAGAGATATAAAAAGATAAGGCGAAGAACAAAACTAAAAGCCGATGAAATGAGAGAATATTACTTCTTTTCATTATTACCAGTCTTTATTCTGCTTTCTGTTATTTTCATTCTTTTGCTTGCGTTCCTGAGCCTTCGCTTGGTTTACGCGTTCTTGAGTATTTTTTTCGTCTTGCTCTATAGCTTGCAACATCTGTTGCATATTGTCTTGCGACATTTGATTTTGATCCTTCTGATCTTTTTGGTCTTGTTTCTGATCCTTGTTCTGATTCTGGTCTTGGTTTTGATCCTTATTTTGGTCTTGTTTTTGATCTTTGTTCTGATCTTTATTTTGATCCTTATTCTGATCTTCGTTTTGTCGGTCTTGTATCATTTTCTGTACAACAGCCAGATTATAACGTGTATTGTCATCTTTCGGATTCAAACGCAATGCGTTCTTATACGCTTCCATCGACATTTTCAGGTTATCCCCCTGTTGTTGTTGGGGTTGTTGGGGCTGCTGCCCCTGAGGTACGGGAGCTTGTTGACCTTGTCCTTTTTCATTTGCTTTCTTTTTCAAGAAAGTGTTTCCCATATTACTCCAAGCAGCACTCATCTTGATGGGATTCTGATTCTCCAATGTGAGATAATGTTGATACTCTTTCAAAGCATCGTCCCACTTTTGTTGTTTATAATATGCGTTTGCAAGATTGAATGAAGCTTCTTTCGATGCGGCATCATCTTTCAGCGCTTTGTGATATTCGGCTTCGGCAGCACCGTATCGTTGGTCTTTATATGCCTTATTACCTGAGCGAACGGCCTTGCGTGCTTCTTTCTGAGCCGATAAACTAACTGCGATCAGGGTAAAAAGTGTTATAAATATAATTTTTTTCATTTCGTCGATATTCAATTATGATGTCATTTCAAAACAAAGTAATAAATCTTATATCTCTCCGACTAAGCTCTTCTTTACATTAGTATGACAAAAAACGTGCATTACTTATCTTACTTAAACAACCTTATATTTCTGAATATTCTATTCTTCTTTTCGAAGATACAAATCTCTACAAAGAGTAAAACCAATAGAGCCCATGCAAAAATCTGATATTTTTCGTCATATTCAGAATATGCAATACCATCTATTTCTTTCTTCTGTAGTTTATCCAGCTCTGCCTGTAAGCTTTTCAGCGCACTGTTAGAATTATCAGCATGCGCATACAATCCTTCTCCGGCTTTTGCTATCTGACGACACATTTCTTCATTAAGCTTGGTAACTACGGGTTGCCCTTGCGTGTCTCTTTTTATATCTCGTGAATTTTCAGCTTCGGGAATCATTGCACCCTCTGCCGTTCCTATTCCTACTACATTCACATGCACACCTTTACCGGCAGCACGGGCAGCAGCCTCTTCTGCATTACCCTCATGCCCCTCTCCGTCTGTGATAAGCACAATAGCTTTATCTATATCCGCATCATTAGAGAAGCAACTCATGCTCATATCTATAGCACTACCAATGGCAGTACCCTGTACAGGCACAAGACTCGGATTGATCGTTTCGAGGAATAACTTCGCCGATTGGTTGTCAGGTGTCAGAGGTAACTGTATAAATGCCTCTCCCGCAAAAACAACAATGGCTACTTTATCATTCTTACGTTCATCGATGATACGAGTCAGTATTTGCTTTGCCTTTACCAATCGGCTCGGGCTGATATCTTCCGCCATCATCGAATTAGAAACGTCTATAGCAATAACCAACTCTATTCCTTTTTTATCCACTTTCTCAACCTTTGTCCCAAATTGTGGACGAGCCAAAACGATAATACCAAATCCTATTGCAACCATCGTTATCCAAAATTTAAGATAAGAACGTTTTAACGATAGTTCCGGCATCATTTTCTTTACCAATGACAATGCCCCCAGCTTTTCCACACTTTTACGTTTAGCTATATTCAATAAGATAAAGCCAATAACAAATAAAGGTATGGCAAGGAACAAATATAGGAATTCGGGATTTGCAAACTTAAATACACTCATAATTAATGCTTACACTTGTTTTATTTATGGAATATTTCTCAACCATGTACGTCGC
Source organism: Dysgonomonas sp. 37-18 (assembly GCF_001899125.1). Classification (NCBI taxonomy): domain Bacteria; kingdom Pseudomonadati; phylum Bacteroidota; class Bacteroidia; order Bacteroidales; family Dysgonomonadaceae; genus Dysgonomonas; species Dysgonomonas sp. 37-18. The sequence continues at coordinate 28,807 of NZ_MKVC01000024.1, forward strand.
AGAATAAGTTCGCCTCCGATCAGCACTAAAGCCATAATTGCAAAAGGCAAATAAAGCTCTTTACGCTTTGTCACAGTATTTACACTTATATGAGACTTTTCCATTTGATCTATTTCGTCATATATGCCACTCAAACTGGTATTGTCCGTAGCACGGAAGTACGAACCTCCCGTTTTAGAGGCTATCTCGGTCAATGTGCGTTCGTCAAAGTCACCCGACACATTCATCGATTGCATTCCGTACGGAGTCATGACACGTGCCACTGACGTTCCTCTAGAACCTATACCAATCGTATACACACGTATTCCGTATGATGCAGCCAGTTCGGCAGCGGTCAACGGAGCAATCTGTCCGGCGTTGTTAGATCCGTCTGTCAGAAGGATAACAACACGAGATTTCGACTGACTGTCTTTCAACCTGTTTACGGAATTGGCTAGTCCCAATCCTATGGCTGTACCATCTTCTATCATTCCGAATTTAACTTCGCTCAATAAGTTGAGAAGTACCCGGTGGTCTGTAGTCAACGGACATTGAGTAAAACTCTCGCCCGCAAAAATGACCAAACCGATACGGTCGCTTTGCCTGTCGTTGATAAATTCGGATGCAACTTTTTTTGCCGCCTCCAAACGAGTTGGAGAGAAGTCATTTGCCATCATGGTTCCTGATATATCCAGCGCCATAATAATGTCTATCCCTTCCGACTTGGATATATCTGAAGAATTGACACTCTGAGGTCTTGCCAAGACTATTATAACAAGGGCAATAGCAATTACCCTCAACAAAAAGGGAAAATGACGCATATATACCCTCAGTGTCGACGGTGCTTTTTCGAATGCATAGCCAGAAGACAACTTGAATGTAGCCTGCATTTTCCTTAGCTTAAAGATATACCACCCAATAAGAGGTATAAGCAATAAGAGTAAGTATAAATATTTCGGATTGGCATATTCCATTTCTGTATCTTTTAGCTTTGTTTATTATTCATATGTTGATTTCCTGTTGCACTTGTTTCTCCCTGCGCTTCTTTTCCTTCCTTCTGTTCTTCCAATGTAGGCCTTTCTTCTATCTTGGTCTGATTTACAAACAAGAATGCATTAACCAAACTAAGGTCGTTTTCATCGGCAAAAGGTGTATATTTTGCAAACTTCACAAGATCGGACAGTTTCAGGATTTGAGCAAGTCCGTCTGTCGCAGATTTTGTATCCGTAACCAGATGAACAGCTGCAATAATATCGTCCGATATCATTTCGGGAGCAGCAATATCAAAACGACGACCAATATACTTACGAAGGATATCCGTCAATTCGGTATAATATTCTTTCTCCATACCTCGCTGCCACATTTTTGAATCCTTGAGTTTATCAAGACCCTGCAATGCTTCGACGTGAGGAGGCAATACTATTTTAGGAGTAAAATAATATCCTTTTTTCTTTTTCCTGTAATAGAGATAAACTAAGGCGGCAATCAATAATATAATAAGAGATGCCAGGAAAAGTATATACAAGTATTCCAAATAGTCGAGCCATACAAATGGAGGAGATTGGACATCCTTGATATCGTTTATCTGAAGCTTAGCAAAATCGATAGAGTCAGTCTCATGATTTTTCAATCGTTCGAGATAAGCCAACGTAGAGTCGGATAGTTGCGGAGCAGACACTTTGAGCCCAAAATCATTTGTCTTCAGGGTATCTGTGCCATCTATCACCATCATATAAGGTACATGATACAGCGTAGAGTCGAATGAGGTAACAATGTATTTCTGATTGATAGTCATCACCTCAGTCATTGTTGTATCCGGCTTCAACATCGCGAGAACTTCTACCCCCCTGATTAGTGTGTCCTTGTAGGCAGGGAAAATAATATTCTTCCCTTTGGGGGCAATAACTTCTACATTTATAACTGCCTGCTCACCAATCAAGATATCCGACGGCTGTATAGTAGCCCTTACGGTCGACTTTTGTGCATGAAGCACAAAACTCAAACAGAAGAATAAGCTAAGCAATATTATATTTTTCAATTTCAACATATATCAATGTATCGATTTTATTTTCAACTTCTCTTTTTAAATAAAGCCAACAATGCTTTCACATAATCTTCATCGGTACGCACCGATACACTGTCCACCTTGCTGCGATTGAATGAGGTCTGCATACTATCCTGTTGTTTCTGCCACCAATCTTTATACGTCTGCCTTACCTTACGAGACGATGTATCGATCCAATGTTCGCTTCCGGTCTCTGCATCCAGTATCTTCATAAGACCAATGCTAGGCAACTGAGTTTCGAGAGAATCATATACCTGCAACGCAACAATATCGTGTTTACGATTTGCTATCGTGAGCGCATTGTAGTAATCTTTGACATCAATAAAGTCGGATATCATAAAGGTTGTACATCTCTTTTTTATAGCATTCGTCAAAAATTTCAGAGCCATTCCCATATCAGTTTTGGGACTTTCTGCCTGAAAGTTGATCAATTCGCGGATAATGTACAGGATATGTTTCTTCCCTTTCTTTGGAGGGATGAATTTTTCGATCTTATCAGAAAAGAAGATTACTCCGATCTTATCGTTATTTTGTATAGCAGAAAAGGCCAGAGTAGCAGCAATTTCGGTTACGACATCTCTCTTTACAGAAAGGTGTGTACCAAAATCCTGACTGGCAGAAACATCGACAAGCAACATAACGGTAAGCTCCCGTTCTTCTTCGAAAACCTTTACATAAGGCTTGTTGTATCGTGCTGTTACATTCCAGTCTATATCGCGGATATCGTCTCCATACTGATATTCTCGCACTTCTGAAAAAGCCATACCACGCCCCTTAAAAGCAGAGTGATACTGACCGGCAAAAATATTGCGGGATAATCCACGGGTTTTAATCTCTATCTGACGTACTTTCTTTAATAATTCGCTTGTTTCCATCTTGTTCAGTTAACAGTTATCAGTTAACAGTCAACAATTATTAAATTTTATTTATTCGAGTTATCTTTAATATAGAGTATAACATTTTAGCTATTTCATCAGCATCTTCATGCATGTCATTAAAAGTATCAGGAGAAATATATCCGGTATCTTTAAGTAAAGAAAGCCAATATTTAGTCTCCAATATTTCCTTATATGCTATACTGATTTTAGCTGAAAAATCCGAATCCGAAATAGCGCCGTTGGCTTCTGCTATATTAGCTCCGACAGAAGTACCTGCTCTCAACAGTTGTTTTGATAGAACAAACTCTTGTTTATCTTTCAAGAACTTATAAGCATTTACAGTTCTTATTGCAAAAGAATAAGCTTTTTCATATACAAGACTGTTTGTTATCATTTCAGTTTATTACATTGCTAACTGCTCTCTGTTAACTGTTGACTGTGATCAATTACGGAACTTCAATCTTATTTAAGATTTCACTTATTATTTCATCAGATGTAGTATTATTTGCCTCAGCTTCGTATGTCAAACCGATACGGTGACGCAATACATCATGACATACTGCACGTATATCTTCCGGTATCACATATCCTCTGCGTTTGATAAAAGCATAAGCTCTTGACGCAAGGGCAAGGCTGATAGATGCACGTGGAGAAGCTCCGAACCCGATCATACCTTTCAAAGACGCCAGCCCGTTATCTTCAGGGAAACGAGTAGCAAATACTATATCTACAATATATTTTTCAATTTTTTCGTCCAAATAAACATCACGAACCACTTCACGGGCACTTATGATTTCTTCGGCTTTCATTACCGGCTGAAGGCTACCATAATCTCCGGCGAGGTTATTTCTGAGGATCAATTTTTCTTCTTCTTTCTTCGGATAGTTAATCACCACCTTCAGCATGAAACGGTCAACCTGAGCTTCAGGAAGCGGATAAGTACCTTCCTGCTCAATAGGGTTTTGTGTAGCCATCACAAGGAAAGGAGACGGCAACTTGTAGGTTTTCTCTCCGATAGTAACCTGACGCTCTTGCATAGCCTCAAGCAAAGCACTTTGTACCTTGGCTGGAGCACGGTTAATTTCATCGGCTAATACAAAGTTAGAGAACACTGGCCCATGTTTCACTAAGAATTCTTCAGTTTTCTGGCTATAAATCATTGTTCCCACCACATCGGCCGGAAGCAAATCGGGAGTAAACTGAATACGACTATATTTAGCATCGATAAGTGACGCCAAAGACTTTATTGCCAACGTTTTTGCGAGACCGGGAACACCTTCCAGCAATATATGTCCATCAGCGAGCAGACCGATAAGCAACGACTCTACCAGATGCTTTTGGCCCACAATAACCCGATCCATTCCCATTGTGAGTGATTCGACGAATGAACTTTTGCTTTGAATTCTTTCGGTAAGCTCCCGAATATCAACATGTGCCATATTTTTCTTCTATTTTGAGTTTATATTGATCTTCATTTTTAGTAAGCACGACAAAAATAGAAATGTTAAATCTTAAAAGCGATAATTCGGAGTTAAAAAAAATTAAGCAGAATGAAGTATTTAAAGGCCTAGAAATAAATATCAAAAAGCAGATATAACATAAATCAGCTTTTTATATTTCCATTCCTTAATTATAGTCTAACAATCATAACACTATGAAAAGATTATCTTCGTATACGCATTGTACAAAAAGAACTATAGCCAAGCGAAAGATTTACCCTTTGATCTCAAAAATATAATAAAGAAAATAGAGAAGTGCATTCTCATTTTAATCACCTATAAAATGAGTGCACTAAAGTTTTATCTTTTTTTTGCAAACTCGGATTAACAAATCTTCGGGTTAAATTAATATTCTGTCAAATTTTACTATAATTTCATTTTTTCATAAAATATCTCTCACAGAATTTAGTATATTTGTATCACTTTTTAAAATGGGCAGCAGCCCCTAACAAAGCATTGATAATCAATAATATTATTTATATTTAACTAAAACAAATCATGATTACAATTGACAAATTCAACTTTGCAGGCAAAAAAGTCTTTGTACGAGTTGATTTCAATGTGCCTCTAGATGCACAATTCAACATCACAGATGACACTCGTATTCGTGCGGCTATGCCTACCCTAAAAAAGATCGTAGCTGATGGTGGTAGCCCGATTATAGCATCTCACCTTGGTCGTCCAAAAGGAGTAGAAGAAAAATATTCATTGAAACATATCCTTGCTCACGTATCTAAACTTCTTGGTGTAGATGTACAGTTTGCAAACGATTGTGTAGGCGAAGATGCAGGAGTAAAAGCTGCTGCCCTTCAACCGGGAGAAGCATTATTACTTGAAAATCTTCGTTTCTATGCCGAAGAAGAAGGCAAGCCTCGTGGTTTGGCAGAAGATGCAAGCGATGAAGAAAAAGCTGCTGCAAAAAAGGCTATAAAAGAAAGCCAAAAAGAGTTCACTAAAACACTTGCTTCTTATGCAGATGTTTATGTAAACGATGCTTTTGGTACAGCTCACCGTGCACATGCTTCGACCGCTCTTATTGCAGATTACTTCGATGCTGAACACAAAATGTTCGGTTACCTGATGCAGAAAGAAATTGACGCTGTAGAAAAAGTATTGAAAGATACAGCACGTCCGTTTACTGCTATCATTGGTGGTGCTAAGGTTTCTTCAAAAATCGACATCATTGAAAACCTATTGGATAAAGTAAACAATCTTGTTATTGGTGGTGGTATGGCATTTACTTTCATCAAAGCAGCAGGTGGTAAGATCGGAAATTCTCTTGTAGAAAATGACAAGCTAGACCTTGCTAACGAAATTGTAGCCAAAGCTAAAGCGAATGGCGTACAATTAGTAATAGCAAGCGATGCTAAAATAGCAGATGCTTTCAGCAACGACGCTAATACTGAAATATCAGAAGCTAACGCTATCCCTGACGGATGGATGGGATTAGATATAGGTCCTAAAGGCGAAAAAGAAATTGCAGATGTACTTATGGCTTCAAAAACTATTCTTTGGAATGGTCCTGTAGGTGTATTCGAGTTCGACAACTTCGCACAAGGAACAAAAGTAACTGCTGAAGCTGTTGCTACTGCGACCAAAGCCGGAGCTTTCTCTCTTGTAGGTGGTGGTGACTCTGTTGCTGCTGTAAATAAGTTTAACCTTGCAGATGAGGTATCTTATGTTTCTACAGGTGGTGGTGCTTTACTTGAATTCATCGAAGGTAAAGTTCTTCCGGGAATCAAAGCTATCAGAGGATACTAAGATTTTAATTAATCAAATAAAATATGTAAAGTCCGTTTAATATTATACGGACTTTTTTTATCTTTATTCTAAAATAATCAAAACAAATGCTATGGCTAAAAAACTATTACTTTTAATTACTTTCAGCATGCTCCTGTTTTCATGTAGCACATACAATAGCATGAAAAATGCAGACAAAAACATCAGGAATATTAGCATAGGAATGTCTCAACAACAGATTGTCTCTATTATGGGAGATCAATATGAAGTAGTGGAAGCTAAGGACAATGTCATAGTCTGGGGCTATAAAGCGTTTGATGAGGGAATATATAAACTCAGGTTTGTGGACGGCAAACTGTTGGGGTGGAATAAAGTATGGTTAAACAAATATGAATTTGAGAACAGACCATCTCCATCCTCGTCCTCTGAAACCTCAAAATAATAATAAAACACCTTCGGACTATTCATCCGAAGGTGTTTTTCTGTTATAATTATAATATTTAAAAAGAATCGATTATTTCACCAACTCGAATTTACTTGATTTTACATCTTGGCTATTCTTTCCAATCATGACTTCAAACATACCCGGCTCACAAACATAATCTATATTATTATTGTAGAATTTCAACTGATCGGCAGTTATTGTAAACTTAACTGTTTTTGTTTCACCTGCTTTCAGGAATATCTTCTCAAAACCTTTCAGTTCTTTCACCGGTCTTGAAATACTGGCAGCCTCATCTCTGATATATAGCTGTACGATTTCATTTCCATCTTTATTTCCTGTATTCGATACAGTTATACTAGCTTCTACACTTCCGTTCTCATTCATCTTATTTGAGTTGAGCTTAACATCACCATACTCGAAAGTAGTATAGCTAAGACCATATCCGAATGGATAAAGCGGCTCATTAACCTCGTCAATATAATTTGCTTTAAACTTATGAGGCCCGCCTTCTACATACGGTCTACCTGTATTCATGTGATTGTAATAGATAGGAATTTGCCCAACCGAACGCGGGAAAGTCATTGTTATCTTACCCGATGGATTGTAATCGCCAAATAAGATATCTGCCACAGCGTTACCTGCTTCACTACCGGGAGCCCAAGCCTCTACGATGGCAGCACAATTCTCATCTTCCCAGGTTAATGTAAGAGGACGTCCGTTGAATAACACCAATACTACAGGCTTACCTGTTTTCACAAGTTCTTTAAGTAATGTTTTTTGGTTTTCGAAAAGATCAATATTTGTTCTTGATGCCGATTCTCCACTTTGGCTATTTCCTTCACCTAAAGCAACAACTACAACGTCAGACTGTTTTGCAACTTCAATAGCTTCTTTTAGTAATTCTTCCGGAGATTTAGGATCTTTGGATACAAATGGGAAACCATAAAAATTTGACTTATCAAAGATAAACTCATCATCAACTATATTTGCTCCTTTTGCATATACTACAGTGGCATTATCACCTACTGCATTTTTAATCCCTTCTTTTAGTGTTATCGAATATTTCTTATCGGCAGTAAGTGCCCATGTACCCATCATATCATATTGGGAATCCATAAGAGGACCGACCAAAGCAATTTTTCCTTTTTTCTGTAAAGGCAAAGTTTGGTTTGCATTCTTCAGTAAAACAGTAGATTGTCTGGCAGCTTCACGAGCTAAAGCTCTCGATTCTGGTGTCACCAATGGCTCTCCTACACGTTTCAAATAGCGGAAAGGGTCTTCAAACAAACCAAGTTTATATTTAGCTTCAAGTACTCTTCTACAAGCCGCGTCTATATCTGCTTGTTTTACAACTCCTTTTTTTACTAATCCGGCTAACTTCGTTAAGAAAGCTTCTCCAGCCATATCCATATCTACTCCTGCATTTAGAGCTAAACCGGTTACTGTTTCCAGATCTCCCATACCATGGTCTATCATTTCGTTGAGAGATGTAAAGTCAGTAACAATAAAACCATCAAAGCCCCACTGTTTTCTCAACACATCTGTAAGCAACCATTTGTTTCCTGTAGCAGGAATTCCTTCTACCAAATTGAATGATGTCATCAAGCTTCCTGTTCCGGCTTCTACGGCTGCTTTATATGGCTCCATGTAGTAATTAAACATCTGAACCCGACTCATATCCACTGTGTTATAATCCTTACCTGCCTCCGATGCTCCATAAAGGGCAAAGTGCTTTACGCATGCCATAGCTGTATTATCAGCACTCAGATCGTCACCTTGAATACCTCTAATCATTGCTTTTGCAACAAGTCCGCCAAGATACGGATCTTCGCCTGCGCCTTCAGCCACACGTCCCCAACGCGGATCGCGAGAGATATCTACCATCGGTGAATATACCCAGTTTATACCTGTACTGGTAGCTTCTACAATAGCTCTGCGTGCTGTTTTCTCAATCAAAGCCGGATCCCATGTACATGCAAGAGCTAACGGAATAGGAAAAATAGTTTTGTAGCCATGAATAACATCCAATCCAAAAAGAAGCGGAATCTTCATGCGTGTTTGCGTAGTTACTATTTCCTGCGCCTTTTTCTGTTCTTCAGGGCTTATAACATTCAAGAAAGCTCCGAGTTGGCTTTTTGTAAGCTTTTCATTTATATTCTCAGTAAAAGTAGTCCCTGTCATCAGAGCAGGTGATGCTGCAAGATTTAACTGCCCCACTTTCTCTTCAAACGTCATTTGCTGCATCAGATTATCTATAAACTGATTCATCTTTGTATCGCCTTTGTTTTGACTATACACACATAAGGATAGTCCCCAAAGAGCTAATAATAAAACTTTTCTCATAATCTCTATTTATTAAAATATTATATTAAAATCTGTACTTAATACCAAATTCTGCTGTAAACGGACGAATATAGGTCGCACCCTGTATAGTTCCGGCAACTGCATTTGCCTGCTCTTGATTATATAGGTCTGTTCCTCCGATTGTACCGCCGATACCTTCTTGATTAAGCAGGTTTACAAAATTGGCATAAAAATCGAAGTGTCCTTTGTAGTTTATATTCAAACCTCCAAATGTTTCCCAGTGACCTTTATAATATAAGTTGTTTGGCAGGTTTGCATATTGCTTGCTATAATAACGACCACTTAGCCAAACTCTTGCGTTTGTATTTTTATCTATACCGAATGAATAGCTAGGATCTATCTCGAGTAAGAATTTAGAAACTACAAGAACATTTTTATCGTCAAACTTTACAGGCTCCGGAAGCATTGCTCCACTCGGGAACTTAGGATTGATCGAATAATTTTTGTAAACAGGATCTTGCAGTGTCACTAAAAAGTGAAGGTTAAAGTTTTTTAGAGAATTGTCGAAAAACTTAAACGGCGTAAACATAAAGTCCGTCGTCCAACCCAGTGTTTGAATGTCGTAGTAAATAACCGTGTTAGCACTTTCATTTCCTAACTTCAGGTCCATGCGTCCAACATAATTATTTTTACTGATAAAAGTACCTTTCGATACCAACTCTACCAGCGGGTGATTGAAGTATAAACCTAAGCCTCCACTTAATACCGTATTTTGTTTGGCATCTACTTCGTATTGACCTGCATAGCTTTCCAAGTGAGGTGATTGCCTGTTATATCCGGCATCAGCTAGTAAACCAAAGCTATTTGTCAGTTTATAAAGAGCATCAGCATTAAAAACAAGATTCAGATAATCATCATTTATTGCTTTATATTTAGATTTGTCTTTAGATAAAGTCCCATCGGCATTACGCGCTGTTACAGACAAAAGATCTCCATTCTTATTATATCTAGGGGCATAAGTTCCCTTAACTTTTTGCCATTCCACTCTCGCACCATATCCCATATTAAAATTTGGGCTGATATTCCATTTATCAGAGAAATATAAAGCCAGTTTTCTTTCATATCCGCTATCGTACTCTGTTCCGATATTGTACATTTCATTTCCTACTATACTTTTGATTTGACCGTATTGATCAAATTGGAATATCTGATTTGAGTTATCAACAACTTTAGAAGGGTTCTCTTTTACGTCTGTATAATATGTTGAGGTTTTTGTATAATATTCTCCCGGATTATACATAGCCCCCATTAAGCCTATATTAAAATCATGCGTATTGGTCTTTTTATTCAGATTCAAAACTCCTGATAGAGTTTTTATAGTCATTTCGGGATTAGAGAAGAGCCAATGCTGAATACCGGCATTACCTTTTACAGGCGTACCATCCATATAGCTATAACCTGTGATATCGTGTGCACCTAACAGCACCTGGATCAATTGAGAGCCTTTGGTTTGTGACAATTTAAATGTATAGTTTAAGTTCCAGTTATTATCAAATTTGTTTTCTCCGATAAGATATAATTCATGTGTTTTCCATTTATTTTGGTCAAACATATCTTCTTCAATCATATTCCCTGAATACACGTCTTTCATCCATACTTTTCCTGATTTTTCAAAGAATGAAGACCGTCCGATTTTTACGCCAGGAATTTCCTTTATACTACCATCCCCATTATAATAAAAGGGACTGAATCCTAAAGATATTCCACCTGTGTTCATATATTTATACATGACACTAATTTTATCCCTGCCTCCGTTATACTTCTGGGTCAATGCTCCTTTAAACATTTGAGTCTGGTCATTATAGTATTTTTTGAAAGGGACGTCTAATGTTCCGGGATCATAATTAAGATAAAACCCTGCTGCAAAAGAAAGTCCATTTTTATTGATCGGAGCACTTATAGCACCGGTAGCTTTCATCAAGCCGTAATGGTTTCCGGTAATGTCAAAATTACCAAATACCCTATCTGTCCCCAGATTATCATACGTAGCAATAGAAATGCCGACATCACCCGTACGCAATGCTGTCTGATTTAAGTTAAGAGTTTCGAAACCTATAGTTGAAGCATCCAATCGCCATGCTCTAGTAGGGAGAACCGGCCAGTAAAAGTAAGAGACAGGCAGTCCATTTTCCATCACCGATGTACCGCCAACGCCGGCAGGCAGTCCGATATTTACCGTACGAGGGCCCGTACTGCTGCTGGCATTCAGCATCATGTTTTTTTCATCCTTAGCATCGGCTGCAACCGTATCCTTTTTTAGCGCCTCAACCTTTTGCGCATATATAGTTGTACTACCCAATAAGGATAGTAAGATAGCGGTATATATTACTTTTTTGATATTTATATTTCTCATATTTATGTTAAAACATTAGGGATTAATTTTGTTAAGTTCAGTCTTTTACGTGTGGTGTATTTAATACGCGATACAAAAGTATAGCATTATTCATTAGCGTACAATATACGCCACAACAAAATAACATGTTTTAAAACATAAAACAAGAAAAAAAATATCCAAGCATGAATAAAACATACTTGGATACACATAAATAATAACAAAATGATTATATCATAAATCCAACAGCTCTTCTATTCTCTTCATATTGAAAGAGTACAAGTTTGGCTGAGGATAGGGATCGGATTCTCTTTTTTTATCGAGACTAACAATTAATTCAGAAGTTAACATTCGTTTTCTAAAATTACGCTTATCAAGTTCCTCTCCCAATATATCTTCATATATCTTTCGCAACTCTACTATCGTAAACTCCTCGGGAAGCAATTCATATCCGATAGGAATAACGTCTATAAGCAGTCGTATATGCTTTATTGCCCGATTTATGATTTCATTATGATCATGGCTGAGTTTAGGTATTTTATCTATATCAAACCACATACTCAAGTCTGTATCGTCTTCGCTCAACGATACCTGATCGTAACGCACGAAAGCAAAATAGCCCAACGTCGCATATCGGCTCATCAAATTGGGGATATCGTCAGGGCTAACACCGTAACTTTCCAGCAGATCTCTATTGTTATCTATATTACAACGATCTTTCTTTCCAAATAAATAGAATTGTCTCAATTTTATGTTAGTCAAACCGGTGCGCTGAAGTAAAACCCTTTGTACAGCTTCATCCACATCTTCTTCTTTATGGACTAAACCTCCCGGCAACATCCACAGTTTACTTAATTTATATTTATTGAGCAATATCTTCATTTTTTGCTCATGAAAAGATATAATAACACAGTCTACAGATAGTCCCGGGTGTATATTCTCTGTCTGTGCTTTAAAAGTCTCCAAGTACAATGATTCCATAAGTATCTCTTCTTTACATCATTAAACCAATATCTATTTTTCAGACGACATGATCCCTCATGCTGCATGTTATACAACATAAAAAATAAAAGCGTATTATGTACGTCATATGGGCATATGTATTAATTTTGCCTCTGGTGTGTAAAATACGTTATTATAAAATTGATAAAAAAATATTGATATGATAAAAAAATATATTTTAACAGGTTTTTGTTTAATTATCGCAACTTTTGAATTATTAGGCCAACCGCCTAAACAAATTGTTGTAGATGGAAAAACATTTCCAGACTTAAATAATGACGGAAAACTACAACCGTATGAAGATACTCGTTTGCCCAACAACAGACGAATTTCAGACTTAATGACTCGCCTGACACTAGACGATAAAATAAATCTAGTGTTGGGAACGGGCATGAAAGGCTTCGAGGGGTTGATAAAAGACATGGTAGTAGGAGGAACGGAATACCTAGTCCCGGGTGCTGCCGGCACAACTTATCCTCTTGACAAATATGGTATCCCCGCTATTGTGATGACAGACGGGCCGGCAGGTGTCCGCATCAGCCCAAACAGAAAAAACACAGATCAAACATTTTATGCAACCGGCTTCCCTGTGGGCACTCTATTAGCTTGCACTTGGGATACAAAGTTGATAGAACAAGTAGGGCGAGCAATAGGAAACGAAGTATTGGAATACGGATCTGACATACAACTTGCTCCGGCTATCAATATTATGCGGAACCCACTCTGTGGACGAAATTATGAATACTACTCGGAAGACCCTTTATTGACAGGAAAAATTGCGGCGGCAATGATAAACGGTATACAGGAGAACGGCTCGGGAACATCGGTAAAACACTTTGCAGCAAACAACAGTGAAAAAAACAGGATGAACTTGAATGTCAACGTATCCCAGAGGGCATTAAGAGAGATTTATTTAAGAGGTTTCGAAATCGCAGTTAAAGAATCAAACCCAGCAACCATAATGTCTTCTTATAATAAGATAAACGGAATATATACTTCTGCCGATTATGATTTGCTGACAACAATACTAAGAGACGAATGGGGATACAAAGGTGTAGTTATAACAGACTGGTTTGGTGGATATAGCAACGGACTAGAGGCACTGATGGGTAAAGGGAAAGAACACAACACATCGCTGCAACTAAAAGCGGGTAATGATTTATTAATGCCGGGCATCCCTTCGCAAAAAGAAGACATACTGAATGATTTAAAATCGGGAGCTCTTACCGAAGCGGATTTGGATATTTGTGTAAAGAGAATATTGGATATGATCTTGTCTTCAAACAAAATAAGAAACTATCAATTTTCAAACAAACCCGACTTGAAGAAACATGCAGAACTCACACGTCAGGCAGCAACCGAAGGCATGGTCTTATTAGAAAATAAAGAGAATGCTCTCCCTCTTGCTCCAAGCACAAAGAATCTGGCTGTTTTCGGAAGCTTATCTTACAATCTCATTGCCGGAGGAACAGGTAGTGGAGATGTAAACAAGGCATATATTGTATCACTAAAAGAGGGACTAAAGAATGCAGGCTATCCGACAGATCAAAAACTAGATCAATTTTATACTCCATTTGTAAATGCTGAGGTAGCCAAAGTAAAAGAAGCGTTGAAAACTAACCCATTAATGCTGGTTCCGCTGATGCCTCAACCAAAACTTAAGGAGTCGATGATAAAAGAAAGTGCCTCAAAAAATGATGTTGCAATAATTACTATAGGAAGAAGTTCAGGAGAATTGGACGATAGAAAGATTGAAGCTGATTTTAAACTGACACAAGAAGAACTGAACCTAATAGATAATGTATCATCTATATTTCACGCTCAAGGGAAAAAAGTGATAGTGGTTCTCAATAATGGAGGAGCAATAGAAGTTACAAGCTGGAAAGACAAAGTGGACGCAATCTTAATGGCTTGGCTTCCGGGGCAAGAAGCAGGAAACTCTGTAGCAGACATTTTATCAGGGAAAGAAAATCCATCAGGAAAATTATCAATGACATTCCCTATAAAATATGAGGATGTTTCTTCTGCCGAGAATTTCCAAGGACTTCCTGCCGACAAACCGACCGAAGTGATGTATAAAGAAGGAGTATATGTAGGATACCGATATTTCAACACCTTCAATGTAAAACCTGCATACGAGTTTGGATATGGTTTGTCTTATACAACATTTGAGTATTCTGATATGAGAATAAGCGACAAGGTGTTTGACAACGAACTGTATGTAAGCGTTAATGTGAAGAACACAGGAAAAGTGGCAGGAAAAGAGATTGTTCAATTATATTTATCCTCGCCAACGAACGTTATAGATAAACCCGCAAAAGAACTTAAGGCTTTTGCCAAGACCCGGTTGCTAAAACCGGGAGAAGAACAAACAATAACTTTACGTTTAACTCTTCGCGAGCTAGCTTCTTTTAATCAAGGAAAGAGCGCATGGGTAGCTGACAAAGGTTCTTATCAGATTGAAGTGGCAGCATCTGCTCTAGACACAAAGCTGAAAGAATCATTTATGTTGCCGGAAACAAAAATTGTAGAAAAAGTAAATAATGTACTGAATAACAAGGCTTCTTTTGTCGACTTAAAACCTTAATTAACTGATATAAATATTCAAAGAGGTTGTCCTGAAAATTGATTCAGGACAACCTCTTTAATTTAAAGATGAGTGATAGAGTAAGATAAGTATAAACAGTCGGTTATCCTTATCTTCATTCTATACGTGCCGCATTAAATGATAGATAGTAAGTTGAAAACATACTTCTCATAATCATAATAATTATCTTTCTCTAATAGATATCTAAATCTATAAAATTCCATAAGCAAGAACAGCTTGTTTCATTCTTGAAGAAAAACCCATAAACTTTTCGTATTTTTGTTTAGAAAAAAAACACTGACAAATGATCATTTTCAATACTACATTTCATGTAGAAGACGAAGTCTGCAACGATTATATCCGTTTTATCAAAGATGTTTACATAATCAAAGCAACGAATAGCGGTTTCTTATACGAACCTCGTTTCGCACGTATCCACGCACAGCATGAGGAAAGTGGAACCAGCTATTCATTACAGTTCAAGGTGAAGAATGTAGATACGCTCAATCACTGGTATGCTACAGAAGGCGAAGCTCTCCAGAAAGAGCTAACCTCTCTGTTTGGAAATAAGGCTTTGGGGTTTGTTACATTATTAGAAGAAATAAGCTTGTAGTATGATACAAAAAGAACGAATAATATTGGGTATCGACCCCGGCACACAAGTAATGGGATACGGTATCTTGCGTGTAGTGAATAACAAGCCTGAATTATTAGCGATGGGGGTACTACAACTTAGCAAGTATGACGACCATTATCTGAAACTCCGACGGATTTTTGAACGGATAATTGGACTGATTGATGAATTCCTACCCGATGAACTAGCCATCGAAGCTCCTTTCTTTGGAAAGAATGTACAAAGTATGCTCAAGCTGGGTAGAGCACAGGGGGTAGCTATGGCTGCTGCATTATCGCGGGACATTCCCATTTTTGAATACGCCCCATTGAAAATAAAAATGTCAATTACCGGAAATGGACGTGCAGCTAAAGAACAAGTTGCCTATATGTTACAACATTTCCTCCATATACCCGACAGTAATATGCCAACTCAGATGGATGCTACCGATGGTTTAGCCGCTGCAGTTTGCCATTATTTCCAAACAAACAACCCTACACAAGAAAAGAAATTTACAAGTTGGAAAGATTTTATAAATAAAAATCCGGGAAAAGTTAAATAAATAAGTAAATACAATGATATACAAAGATCTAGAAAATATAGAATACGGGCATGCATGGAAATACCAGCAAGAGTTATTCGCAGAAGCCCTATCCCTTAAGGAGAAAGGGGAACAGCCCGAAAACTACCTCTTGTTTTGCGAGCACCCACATGTTATAACAATTGGCAAACATGGTAAACATGAAAACCTTCTGTTTCAGGAAAATTTTCTAAAAGAAAAAGGAGTATCACTTTTCCAAATAGATCGTGGAGGAGATATTACATATCACGGCCCGGGACAACTTGTAGGTTATCCTATCTTCGATTTAGAATCATACGACATCGGACTGAGACAATACATCTTTAACCTAGAAGAAATTATAATTCGTTTTTTGGCGTCTTACAATATCAAAGCTGAAAGACTCGAAGGTGCAGCAGGTGTATGGATAGATACAACAGTCTCTGCTCGCACACGAAAGATTGCGGCGATAGGTGTGCGTAGTAGCCGCTTTGTGACAATGCACGGATTTGCATTCAACATAAATACAGATTTATCTTATTTCTCACTTATCAATCCTTGTGGCTTTGTTGACAAAGGCGTAACATCGCTTGAAAAAGAGCTTGGGCATAAGGTAGATATGGAAGAAGTAAAAAGCAGAATGAAAATATTATTTGAAGAGGTATTCATCCCCAAATAAGCACAATAATTATGGAGAGTTTGCAAAACAAGATAGTATTTGTCACAGGCGGAGCCAATGGTATTGGCAGAAGCATAGTAAAAGCTTTTTGCGAAGAAGGAGCAGATGTTACTTTTTGCGATATGGATGAAGAGGCAGGAAAGCGACTAAGCGAAGAGATGAAAAGCTATAAATGCTCATTCGCCCAACTTGATGTTTCCGATGCAAGAGCTTTGAGTGACCTTATTCATACTATTATCTCCCAGAAAGGAAATATAGATATCATTATCAATAATGTAGGAGTTAGCAATTTCGGATCGATACTCGATGTGTCAGTAGAAGACTTCGACAAAGTTCTGAACATCAACCTACGTCCTATATTCATATTAGCCAAATCATTAGCAAAACACCGCTCACTAAATAAAGAATTAAACACCTACGGGCGAATAATCAACATGGCATCTACCCGCTACCTGATGAGCGAACCGAATTCCGAAGCCTATGCGGCATCTAAAGGAGCAATCGTATCGCTTACTCACGCTTTAGCTATTTCCCTTAGTGAATATAATATAACGGTGAACTGTATCAGTCCGGGCTGGATAGACACAGGGCATTATGGCGATTTACGTCCCGAAGACCATAAGCAGCACCCTTCGGGCAGAGTGGGCAAACCCGAAGATATAGCTCGCACTTGCCTGTTCCTTTGCGATCCGGCGAATGATTTTATTAATGGACAAAATATTGTAGTTGACGGAGGTATGACAAAAAAGATGATATATATAGAATAAAATATATTACTTTTATCTGTCTTAAAATCAGTTACTATGAAACGCCTATATTTTATTTATCTTTTGCTATTCGTGCTCTCCGGTCACGCCATAGCATGCACCACCGCTATTATATCAGGTAAAGGAACTATCGACGGACGCCCCTTGCTCTACAAACACAGGGATACAAGTGCCTTACAGAATAAGCTAATGGCTTTTAGCGATGGCAAGTATAATTACATTGGTATTGTAAACAGTACAGATAAGACAGGCAAAGAAGTATGGGGAGGCTACAATTCTACAGGCTTTGCCATAATGAATTCAGCATCGTACAACCTGAATGAGAACGAAGTAGGACCTGAGGAACGTGAAGGGATTGTCATAAAAATGGCTCTGCAACAATGTGCAACGCTCGCCGATTTCGAAAAAATGCTGGAAACATTACCGAAGCCTCTTTATGTAAATGCAAACTTCGGGGTGATTGACGCACAAGGAGGAGCTGCCTATTACGAAACAGGCGATTATACCTTCAAAAAATACGATGCAAATGATCCTTCCATAGCTCCTATGGGATATATTATACGCACCAATTATTCTTTTTCGGGAGATAGAGCCAGAGATAAGGGTTTGAGCCGCTATCAGGCTGCCGAACCGTTATTTTACAATGCTGCTTTATCAGGTTCACTTTCTTACCGCTTCTTGTTACAGGATGTTTCACGTCATCTCACACACGGACTGACCGGGACAAACTTATATGACATAATGCCTCAAGACACTTCAAAGACTGTTTTTGCAGCATTCAGAGACTATATACCCCGCTACTCTACCTCTTCGGTTATCGTTGTGCAAGGCGTAAAAAAAGCTGAACCCGCTTCGCTTACCTCTATGTGGACAATATTAGGTTCACCACTTACCACAGTGGCTGTACCTGTCTGGCTCAACAAAGACAATTGGTACCCATCCACAATGCTTGCCGATGAAACAGGAAATGCAAAGCTATGCGATTGGTCTCTGAAACTAAAGAAACAACTCTTCCCCATAGACCGGGGAGAAGGGAATGACTATATCAATCTAGCGGCACTTATTACCGCTGATGACAACGGCATTCTGCAAAAGATAAAACCCATAGAAAACCAGATATTAAACAAGTCCGATTCTCTATTAAACCATTGGCGCAAGGATGGCTATAATACAGCTGAACTAAAAGAGTTTTGCAAATGGGTAGATAATCTTATTCAGCAATATTACTCTTTTTCACCTTCGTTTTCTTCCTCTTTCTGATATAAAGATATAATCCTGTCAACGGCAGGCTCATACCAAATAGAGTGGAAAGAAATACCAATAATCTGCCCGCTGTACCGCCTATGGCTCCGATATGAATATCATAATTCATACGGCGTAGTTTGTCCGCAAAATCTTTGTTTTCATATTTGCCCTGATACGGATGATCAACCTCAACCTGCTTAAAGCTATATTTGTCAAACGAGTACCTATCGACATTATAATACAATTTCTTGTCGGGGAATACGGTTATCATAATGGCTGAAGCCTTATCTTCTACATTGGGTAGATATATCGAAAAAGCCTGAGCTGTGGGAGCTTTTTGCGACAGATCCGAAAACAATGAATCAATTCCCAGATAAATATCTTTAGCCGGAGTATCAACATGCAACGTATCGGATTGTGCCATTCTCCATTCAGGCATCACCCTGCCACCCGAAGTAACCTTATATACACCCTGCGACCACCATTCCAGTGCCCACACCATACCCGTAAGGCTTATGATAAGAAGTATAAAAGCGGCATAAAAACCAAGAATATTGTGCAAATCATATACTTTCTTATACATTTTGGTTTTCTTCTTCCATCTGAACCAGAGACTGTATTTAAGGGCTTTTTTACTTTTCGGAATCCAAAGGATAAGTCCTGTGATTATTACAATCACAAAAACCAATGTAGAATACCCTACAATGGGTTGTCCTATACTGTAAGGAAGCCAAAGTGAAAAGTGTCCCATCCCAATGAAATCCCAAAAGTCGTAACCCGAAGAACCATCAGATCCTTTTACCGATATCACTTTGCCCGTATAAGGATCCATTTGCAAAGAATAATTATACCCTTGTCCACGAAAAGTTGCTTTAATTGGCGCATCTTCCGAATACTCTATATAATCAGGCGTTTTATCTTTAAATTCTTTCTTGGCAACTTCTATTACCGATGAGGGCGAAACAACCGTCGTATGTTTACCTTGCGATACTTCGGGCAGTTTCTCCTGATCTACCCATCCATTCAGCTTTAATGCCCAAATAGCTCCCGTCAGGCATACAATAAAAAAAATAAGCCCGGAGATAAGCCCCAGGTAAAGATGCAGTTGATAAGCTATCTTTTTGAATGTCATGAGAGTTTTTTTAAAATTAGAAAATTTAATGAGGATATCCCAAAAGTAATTTTCATTATTAAAATATTACTTTTGGAACAACCTCATTATTTCTTAGAATCTATAATTCAATGCAAGAGATATGGTACGCAATTTCTGCGGTGTAACTGTACTCCATCCCCCGTAATATTTTTTATTGGCGAGGTTATCCCCTTTCAAACTGATGGTATAGTTATCTCCATTATAAGAGATCAATGCATTGAAAATAGTATAACTTGGTAAAGTGAAACTACCGGTTGAGTGTCTGTTGAGTGTTTTATATTCTGATGCGTAGTTAGCACCTGCGCCTACTCCCCACCCTTTCAATGAACCTGTAGTCAATTTGTAGCTTACCCATGCATTAAACAAGTTTGCCGGACCTGACTCTTCCGATCTTAGACCGATATAATCACCATCGGCAGCATCCTTTGTTATCTTATTGTAATTGTGGCTATAACCCGCAATCATATTCAACCCTACAACAGGATTGGCAATAAGGCTAACCTCTACCCCTCTGCTCTTTACCACTCCGCCTTGAATTACATTCAACACATTCGCCGGATCAGCCATCGTCTTGTTAGAAACTTTGATGTCATAGTAGCTCACAGTCAACGAAACTCTATCGCTATACAGGTTGCTTTTCACACCCACTTCCCACTGATTCGCTTTCTCAGGTTTCAATATCTTCATAGAAGTATTACCCGAACCATCGTGCTGCGTTACAGGTTCAAGATTTTGAAAACCATTCATATAATTGGCAAACAAAGAAAGATGTTGCATAATTGGCTGGTAAACAAGACCTAATTTTTGAGAGAAAGTCACCTGATTTTTCACCTCTTTAGTATTCCACGAAGTTGATGCTGAATAGTTATCCAAACGAAGTCCTACTAATGCAGACAGTTGAGGAGTAAAGTTGACAACATCAGACAAATAGGTACTCCAAATTTTAACGGTAGAATTGGATACACTTCCCGGATCAGCAGATAAGAGAGCATCCACCCCTGTAGCGGTAAGTACGCCTGTATCTGTCTGATTGGCAAGCGACACAACTCCGTTTGCAACCCAAGCATAACCATTGTCCTGATATTCTTTCTGTAAATAATCTACACCGAAAACAACTCTGTTACGCATGTTACCAAACTTATGATCTCCTGTAAAGTTTTGCTGAACATTTATAGCATCGGTAGAAGAATTTAATCTGGAAATATAGCGTGTAAAATCGCTACCATTTACATTGTCCCATAAATACTGATAATATCCGTCAGATTTTGTATTGCTGGCAGCCACAATAGTCTGCGAGTTCCAGTTTTCATTGATTTTATATAAAGCCTGAGCTTGCATACCGTAGGTTGGATTATTGACAGCAAGGCGATTACTTGTATATGACTTTTTATAGTTCTTTTCAAACAAATCAATATTTGAGAAAGTAACAGGAGCAGAACGGTATAAGAAAATCATAGGAGCTGTTGTTCTCTCCAACGATTTATATTCCGTATTAATAAAGAAAGTCAAGCGATCAGAAGCCTTAAACTTAAAGCTAGGAGCTATAAAAAATGATTTTGAATAGCCATTATCCTGAAATGTATTTTCATAATGGTAAGCTCCATTGATTCTCATACTGGCTTTGTCACTCAACGGTGTGTTTACATCCGCAGTTACTCTATTTAGCCCATAACTACCTGTAATGTAACCAAACTCTCCGCCAAAAGTATCGTACGGTTTCTTGGTAACAACATTGATCAGACCACCATAATAAATAAGGTTTCCACCGTAAAGTGTTCCCGAAGGACCTTTTACCACTTCTATATTTTCTACATTCGCAGGATCCAAAGCTCCGTTGCTGATGTTAGCCACACCATTCACAATGGTTGGTTGCAAAGAAAATCCACGCATGGTGTAATATTCCGCACCATCGCCTGCACGTCCGGTACTTTCCCACAGACGGGTTATACCTGTCGCATTTTTCAATGCTGTATTGAGGCTTGTAACGACTTGTTCTTTAATAACCGTCTTGTTGATTGTATTATATACCTGTGGATTTTCTAAGTCGGCAAGTGGTAGTTTAGCAACCGATGCACTTATTTTTTCAGCAAATGGGTTCTTCTTGGTTGCTATAATTTCTATCTCTTGCAGATTTTCAGTCGTTTCGTTCAAGAAAACATCCTGAACCTGTAGGTCTTTGCCTGACTCTAAAGCGACTTCTACTTTAGACAATTGCAGTCCCACAGATGAGAACAAGAGCGTGTAACGTCCGGCATGAACGCCTGATATCTTATAGAATCCTTGAGAATTCGACATATCGCTCCTATGTAATTCTTCGATCGTTATACTAACGTTAGAAGCTGGTTTTCCATCAGAAGTAAATACCCGACCACTTATAACAGCCGATTTTTGCTGTGCTGACAATGATATGACAATGCCCATAAGCAAAAACATTATACCGAACAGGCGTAAAGAAATACGTTGTTGTTGCATTTGTAAGTAATTTTATGATAATAATTTTGTATGTTAATCAGCTTAACACACGTATGTTTCAGATATACGTAAACAAAGTTTATTTCTACTATCAAAAGATTATAGATATTTTAGTTATCCTTTGGGATGAGCCCGGCATTTTTTGTCTCCTTAATTTGCTTACTCGTTTATATAAAAATAAACAGTGCTTTTTCGGCACAAAAATATAAATCAGTACAAAAAACTACAATCACCATAAATAATGATTTTGAATAGAAAAAACACCTACTTTCAGGTATATAAAGATTAATTATAATTACAGGGGAAAGGATAACATTGAAAGAGTAGATATCTTTCATACAAATAACCTGAGACAATGTATTTAAGTAATGTAAAGCAAAAAACAATAGCAGGTCGAATAATCTAACTTCTATTGGGAGGAACAAATCACTAAATTCCCTATCTTTACCATGTTGCTATATCTTATAATATGACAAACTCGTCTTGTATAAAAACAATAAGATTTTATCTTTATTAGAGTAGGCACAGAGGATAAAAAGGTAACAGATAAAGACAGCGATAAAACTGTCACTTTTGTCACCTTCTACTCATAAGATACTGATAATGAATATCAATTATTTTTGTAACCTTGTTACTTTTTTTTACTATATAATTAGAATATGACTTTATACGATGTTGCTATTATTGGAGGAGGGCCCGCAGGTTATACCGCAGCCGAAAGAGCTTCTGCCAACGGATTAAAAACTGTATTATTCGAAAGGAATGCATTGGGTGGCGTATGCCTCAATGAAGGTTGCATCCCTACCAAAACCCTTCTATACTCGGCAAAGACCCTAGATAATGTAAAAAACTCTGCGAAGTATGGAGTCGGCGTAGAAGGAAGCCCAACTTTCGATCTGCCTAAAATAATTGCCCGCAAACAAAAAACAGTGCGTAAGCTGGTAGCCGGCATCAAACAGAAAATGGCTGCTCATGATGTAACAGTAATCATAGGCGAAGCAACTATCGAAGGTGAAGACGGAGAGCGTAATATCCTCATATCATGCAACGGTGAAACGATTACCGCAGCAAAGGTATTATTATCTACAGGCTCTGAAACAATTATTCCTCCTATCAAGGGACTCAGCGAATCAGGGTACTGGACATCGAAAGAAGCATTAGACAACAAGGACGTACCGGAATCTTTAGCCGTTATCGGAGGGGGAGTTATCGGTGTCGAATTTGCTTCATTCTTTAATAGTCTGGGAGTAAAAGTGACAGTGATAGAAATGTTACCCGAAATACTTGGCGCAATGGACAAAGAACTATCAGCCATGCTTCGTGCAGAATATACCAAGAAAGGTATCGACTTTCACCTGAACACCAAGGTCGTTGAAATAAAAGACGGTCAGATTATTATCGAAAAAGACGGGGAACAATCAACAATCGAAGCCTCTAAGATATTACTGAGCACAGGACGGCGTCCTGTTACAGCAAATCTGAATCTGGATAAGCTAAATATCGAGTTGTTCAGAAACGGCGTGAAGGTGAATGAGAATATGCAGACATCTCATCCCAATGTATATGCATGCGGAGATATTACGGGATATTCACTACTGGCACATACTGCGGTACGTGAAGGAGAGGTAGCCATCAATCATATCCTAGGTAAGACCGACAGCATGAGCTACAAGGCAATACCGGGAGTGGTATATACCAACCCTGAGATTGCAGGAGTAGGACAAACAGAAGAAGAGCTTACGGCTAAAGGTATAAAATACACTGCACACAAACTCCCAATGGCATATTCGGGACGCTTTGTAGCTGAAAATGAACTTGGAAATGGTGTTTGTAAACTGATCATCGACGAAGATTCGAGAATCATAGGTTGTCACATGTTGGGCAATCCCGCCTCGGAACTGGTGGTTATAGCGGGCATTGCCATCGAAAAAGGATTTACTGTAGAAGAATTTCAGAAAATTGTATTCCCTCATCCTACAGTAGGAGAGATTATACATGAATCGCTGTTCCTATAATCTTACGGGAAGGTGTTAGCTTTGGCGAGGATCAACGCCCCACATCAGTTTACTTCTCAACGTTTTGTAGAAGGTATTATCTTTGCGTTTTAATACTTGAAGGGTAAAGTCTGCCTTCTTTACAGTCAGCTTCGTCCCAGTCTGAAATACATTAGACCTTCCGTCCAATGAGATGAGAAAACTATTGTTACGGCTTTCTACATCAAAGGTGATGATACTATCATCTGTTATAACCAAAGGTCTATCGCCCAAGCTATGAGGGGCAATGGCAGCAATAACGAAGTTGTGAGCATCGGGTGCTATTATCGGACCTCCCACACTGAGTGAGTATGCTGTAGAGCCTGTAGGTGTAGCCATAACGAGTCCGTCAGCCTCATACGAAGTCAGGTATTCGTCGTTGATATATGCATGCACGGTGATCATCGAAGCCGTATCCTGCTTCATAATAGCCACTTCGTTGAGAGCATAGTTGAAGCCATGGTATATCTTATGTTCGGTAGTCAGATGCAGTTGACTACGATGTTCGATACGATAGTTACCCGAAAAGACATCTTCGAAGGTAGCTTCCAGATCTTCTTCGCCTACATCTGCCAGAAAGCCTAATCGTCCGGCATTTATACCGAGTATCGGAATATTCTTTTTGCCTATTACCGATGCCGTACGCAGGAATGTTCCGTCTCCTCCGATTGTTACCACGAGGTCAACATCGAACTCATCGTTCTTTATAATACCTGCGACATTATATTGCAAGTGATGACAATCTCTTAGGTAGTAATAGAATTTCTCCTGAAGATAGATTGCTACGTTGTTATCGTTTAAGATTCCAAATAACTTTTCGACCTGTTCTTTCTTCTGATGTTTGCTACCGAATATGGCTATTTTCATCGCATTTACTTTTAACGGAACCTATTTATATACAAACAAATGATTTTCTAAGCTGTTAATAAAACGGAACTGATACGCGCATTCTCATCAAATCATATTACATTTGTAGTTTGATATCGTTCCACAAAGGTGCTAAAAAAGTTTTATCTATTAACATCTATCTCTGGCAATTTGTGAAGAACGGCGGTTTTTAATGGTTTGACATGACAAAGTTAAGTGTAAATATTAATAAGATTGCAACACTACGCAATGCTCGAGGAGGTAATGTTCCGGATGTTGTACAAGTTGCTCTCGATTGCGAAAAATTTGGTGCAGAAGGTATAACAGTTCATCCCCGTCCCGACGAAAGACATATTCGATTCAAAGACGTGTATGACTTAAAGGCAAAGATCAGAACTGAATTTAATATCGAAGGTTATCCTTCACAAAAGTTTATAGACCTTGTTACAACGATACGTCCCACACAAGTAACACTTGTTCCGGACAAGCCCGATGCGATTACATCCAATGCAGGTTGGAACACTGTTGAACATCAACAATTCCTATCCGATTTGGTTGATACATTCAGGGCTGTAGGTGTACGCACATCTATCTTTGTTGGCACAGAACTCGAAATCATAGAGGCAGCAGCAAAAACGGGAACAGACAGAATTGAGCTATATACAGAGCCTTATGCCTTCAATTATGTCAAAAACAGAGAAGCTGCCATAGAGTCTTTTGTAGCTGCGTCCAAATTAGCGAAGAAACTTGGACTAGGATTAAATGCAGGTCATGACCTCAGTCTCGAAAATTTGAATTATCTATATGAAAATATACCCACAATAGATGAAGTCTCTATTGGGCATGCCCTTATCAGCGACGCATTGTATTTGGGTCTTGAAAATACAATAAAGGCATACAAGGATTGCCTGAAACCAAAAACTGAAGTAGACTAAAAAATGGAAGCTCAGAAGGATAAAATAATAGGTCTAGGTGCAACAATCGGATTTCACTTGCTAATTATCTTAGCTCTTATTTTTTATACCCTCGATTTGACACCAATGGCAAGAACTGCCGAAGATTTGGGAGGAGTTCCTGTTATGTTTGGCAACGTACCCGATGCATTTGGAGACGATGAGCCCTTTGGCAGAGGCAATGGAGACGTTGGTGCTGAAGAAGCCACTTCACCCAATGTGGTTGAAGATCCTATCCCGATGGTAGAGAATACTGCAACCAAAACAAAACCGGCTGTATCGAACACAAAGGAAGCTCCTGTTACTCAAAATCTGGAAGAAACAGTAGCTATAAAAGAAGCTAAGAAAAAAGCTGAAGAAAAGAAACAGCAAGAAGCAGACGAAAGGCGGAAGAAAGCTGAAGCTGACCGTGTAGCACAACAAGAAGCGGCTAAGAAAGGACAGATCAACAACCAAATGGCGGGACTGTTTGGCAATAGAACAGGCAGTGGCAGCAGAGGCAATACTGAAGGAACAGGCACACAAGGTGTACCAACAGGAAATGCCAGTTATGGTAAAACGTCAGGAGTTGGCGGCTGGGGATCGTTCGATCTTGGAGGACGCAGCCTTGGCAGTGGCGGACTAATCAAACCGAACTATTCGGTAGATGATTACGGTACTGTTGTTGTCGATATATTGGTAAATGCTAAAGGTGATGTAGTAGAAGCCACTATCGGAAAAGGTACAAATACGCCAAACACAAATCTACGGAACGAAGCTCTAAGAGCAGCAAAAAGGACAAAGTTCAATACAGTGTCATCTGTCACCAATCAAAAAGGAACAATCACATATAAGTTTAATTTAAATTAAATGGATATGAAAACTATATTTTTATTTCTGACCACAGGATTTGAAGAGATTGAAGCTCTTGGCACAGTCGATGTTCTTCGCCGTGGAGGTTTGGATGTGAAAACAGTTTCGTTGACTGATAGCAAACAAGTGGTTGCCAGTCATCAAATACCTGTAATAGCCGATCTGATGTTCGACGAGGTTGACTTCTCTAAAGCAGAAATGCTTGTTTTGCCCGGAGGTACAACAAAATTCAACGAACACGAGGGCTTGAAAAAAGAACTACTCGCTTTTGCCAACAAAGGTGAAAAGGTTGCTGCAATATGCGCTTCACCGATGGTATTAGGAGGCTTAGGTCTTTTGGAAGGGAAGAGCGCAACAGCCTATCCCGGATATGAACAATACCTGAAAGGAGCTACATTGCAAACAGAAAAAGCTGTTGTAATAGATGGAAATATAACTACCGGAAGAGGTCCCGGACTGACTATCGATTTTGCGCTAAGCCTTGTTGAACAATTGGCAGGAAAGGCAAAGAGAGATGAAGTCGCAGCCGGCTTGTTGGTTCAGTGAAAAATTTAATGGGAAATGATGAGGTGCGAATCTCATCATTTCTCGTATTACCATAAAAATTAAGTAACACAACATTAAAATGGAATTCTTACACGAAGTTTGGAACTTCTTTCTTAACCTGTTAAGAGATACAGGCGGAACATTAGACATGCTGGTAACTGAATATGGCTTATGGGTATATGCCATTTTGTTTTTGATCATTTTCTGCGAAACAGGTTTGGTTGTAACACCATTTTTACCGGGTGACTCTTTATTGTTTTTAGCGGGAGCTATCGCTGTACGCCCCGACAATCCGCTACATATCTATTACCTTGTCGGTATACTGATTGTAGCAGCTGTTATAGGAGATGCAGTAAATTATTCGATAGGCCGTCTCTTTGGAGAAAAGCTCTTCAGCAATCCCAAGTCGAAGATATTCAAGCAAGAATATCTTGAAAAAACAAACAAGTTTTACGAAAAGCATGGAGGCAAAACCATCATACTTGCCCGCTTTGTGCCTATTGTTCGCACCTTCGCTCCTTTTGTTGCAGGTATGGGCAAAATGAGCTATAAACATTTCTTCTCTTACAATGTTATAGGAGGTATAGCATGGGTGGTTATCTTTTGTGCTTTAGGTGCTATTATAGGAAGTAACGAATGGGTAGAAAAAAATCTCGACAAGGTAGTCATTATTATTGTTGTCGTATCTATCCTTCCGGGTGTTTACGAAGTAGCTAAGGCTAAGTGGGAATCAAAAAAGGAAGCGAAAGCTAAAGCCAAAATAGGAAATTAAGAAAGATAATTAAATTTATCTTTATATATAAATAAAACCACCTTACTGATCAACTCTTATCAGTAAGATGGTTTTTTAATTTAAATATATCTATAATATGATTATAAAAGCAAACTTGCCCGACTCCGGAAAGAAGAAACGATTGGTTATTATCGGAGGAGGCTTTGCCGGACTCGAACTTGCAAAAAGAGCGGATAAGAATCAATATCAGGTAGTACTGATAGACAAGAACAATTACTATCAGTTTCAACCTCTATTCTATCAGGTAGCTATCGGGGGATTAGAACCGAGTTCGATATCTTATCCATATAGAAAGAACTTTCAGAAAAACAAAGACTTTCATTTCAGAATGTGTGAGGCTTTAAGTGTGAATACATCTGATAAGAAGATTGAAACAAATATCGGCATCATTACATACGACTTATTGGTTATCGCCACAGGATGTGATACAAATTATTTCGGAAATACAGATCTAATAGAAAACACATTCTCTCTAAAATCTGTATCCGAATCACTCTTGATGAGAAACAGGATACTACTAAGCTTCGAAGAATCTTTGATCACAACAGACGAAGAAAAACGGAAAGAACTGTTGACTTTTGTTATCGTCGGAGGAGGTGCAACAGGAGTTGAATTAGCCGGAGCATTGGCCGACATGAGAAGAACTGTTTTACCAAGAGACTACCCGGAAATAGACTTTACTAAAATGGAAATCCACTTGGTGAATGCAGGTTCCCGCCTATTGGCAGGCATGTCGGAACAAGCATCCGAAACAGCATTAAAAACATTACTAGACAGAGGTGTTATCGTTTATCAGGAGAAATCGGTAAAATCGGTAGAAAGCCCTTATGTGAATATTGCTGACGGCACTCAAATACGTTCACGTAATGTATTTTGGGTGGCAGGGGTTAAGCCAAATAGCTTAGCCGGCCTTGACGAAACGGCATACAACCGAGGACGTTTGGTTGTAAACGAATACAATCAGGTAAATGGCTATAAAGATATTTTCTCAATTGGCGATACCTCTTTACAAGCATCCGAAAGTTACCCGATCGGTCATCCTCAGGTAGCCCAAGTAGCCCTACAGATGGCAAAGCAACTAGCCAAAAATATCAATAAGGGAGAATCGGACAATTGGGATAAATTTGTATATGTTGACAAAGGCTCATTGGCTACCATTGGACGTAATGCGGCTGTTGCTGACCTAGGGAAACTCCGCTTTGGAGGCTGGGTTGCCTGGTGGTTGTGGTTGCTGGTACATATCCTTTCTATTGTGGGAATGAGAAATAAGGTTTCTGTATTCATCGACTGGGTATGGAGTTATCTGAATTATGATGTTTCGCTACGTCTACTAATTCGTCCTAAGTTCAATGAAATGTATAAGGATAAGAGAACTAAACAAAGCAACGAATAAATCCAAACTTACAGTAGTAAGATATATTCCAAGAAAATGAACTATCTTTGCATCAAATTGCAGTAGGTCGGTTTGCCGCTGGCTGCCGCAAGGCAGAAAGAGGAAAGTCCGGGCAACACAGAGCATCGTATTTCTTAATGGGAAGCTGTTCGCGAGGGCAGAGTTAAGGTAACAGAGAACAACCGCCCCTATCAGGGGTAAGGGTGAAAAGGTGAGGTAAGAGCTCACCGGTCTGTATAGCAATATACAGAGCCGTACCACTTGCGAGTTGTAAGACCATGTATACCGGCGCATGTAGGGCTGCTCGTCCGATGCCGGGGGGTAGGTCGCTAGAGTCTGTTGGTGACATCAGGCGTAGATAAATGGCAAGCACTCTTCTTGAAGAGTACAGAACCCGGCTTATAGACTTACTGTATTTTTATTTTATTCTAAATAAAGGGCGATTCTTGTCCGGCTTTTGCTTTGTTATATCTTGGGAAAAACAGCTTAAGGAAAGTATTAACAATAATAAAAAACAATCCTGCCAAAATAAATATGACAGGATTGCTTCACTAAACTTATCTTAAATTACTTATATCTCAACCATTTAAACATTTCGGCAAAGGTTACTTTCTTACCATACATAAGAATACCGACACGATAGACCTTTGCAGCCAACTTAACCATCAATATGGCGGTTACATACAACACAACAACCGACAAGACCAACTCCCATATAGATATTTCGAACGGAGCGCGTACCATCATCACGACAGGCGCGGTAAATGGTATGATCGAACACCAAAAGGCCATTGCGCCTTCAGGATTCTGAGATGCTGCAATACCTGTATAAAAGGCTAATAATAATATAATAGTCAATGGCATCATCAACTGCTGAGCCTCTTGCGAATCGTTAGCAGCAGACCCAAACATGGCATACAAAGAGGAGAAAAGAAGATACCCTCCCACAAAATATAATATAAGGCAGATTCCGACCTGTAGCCAGTTGACGCCCAATATACTATTAACAGCAGAAGTAATCTCCGAGTTATTCTGTGTCATTGCACTTATTGCCTGTTGAGCCTCCATTGTAGCAGTAGTATCTACACTTGTCCCGAGGAATATTTGCATAGCAACAAGTGCGCCGCCTCCTATAACAAGCCAGATAACCAATTGTAGCAAACCAACTAATCCAACTCCGACTATTTTACCCATCATCAGATCTAAAGGTCTAACGGATGAAATGATCACCTCAATGATACGGTTTGTTTTCTCTTCTACAACACTTTGCACCACCATTTGCCCATACATCATGATAAAAAAGAACATACACAGCGTAAGTCCCATCCCTACAAAAGATGCCGCCTGACCAAGTGTATCAGTCTTCTGTCCGGCTTCGTCGAGACGGATAGTGGAAACATTAATATGATCTTTCGACTTCAATATTTGTTGCAGATCTGTAACAAGTTGTGGTTCGATATTACTTCTTTGGGTAAAATCGTCTATCTTTTTATTTCTAACAGCATCCGTAAGTATGTTGTTGATATAAACAGTCAATTCACGAGGAGGCTGCTGCTTTTCGGAATAGAAAGTTGCTGCGTTTGGGTTTACACTCAGATCTTCGGATATCTCTAATATGGCTGTCTGCTTATCACTCGGCTTGCTATCGCTATCCGATAATTTCACAAACTCATAGTTCTTCGACGACTGAAACAAACTAAAATAAGAACCTGTATGATCGATTACATACACTTTGTTTATGTCATCATTGCTACTCAACATCATCAGCAACCCAGGAATAGTAGACACTCCCAAGAATAAGAATGGGGTTAGCAACGTTGTCAAGATAAACGCTTTGGTTTTTACCCTCGAGGTAAATTCCCTATGTATAATTAGCTTTAATCCTCTCATTGTTTTGTCTCTGATACGATTTGTATAAAAATATCATTCATCGAAGGCAATACTTCTTCAAAAGTCATCACTTCATAGCGTTTGGCTATCTCTTGTATCAACTCTGAGTTGGAAGCCTCATCATTACGCTGAATGAGTAATTCCGTAATATTACTGTCCGTTGATTGCGATAATATCGAAAAGTGAGAAGATTCCAGATCAAAAGTTTCTCCTACGACCTGAAGTTTGAAAATATGCTTTCTGTATCTTGCGCGTATTTCTTTGACATTCCCATTCAATACAACCCTAGATTTATTTATCAGAGATATTTCGTCACACAATTCCTCCACCGATTCCATATTATGAGTCGAAAGAATTATTGTTTTGCCTTTTGCTTTCAGATCTAACAGCTCTTTCTTTAACAATTCTGTATTCACAGGATCAAATCCGCTGAAAGGCTCATCAAGGATATACAAATCGGGCTCATGTATGACGGTAGCAATAAATTGTATCTTTTGCTGCATACCTTTTGACAGCTCCTCCACTTTCTTTCCTTGCCAGGATAGTATATCAAACTTCTTTAGCCAATATTGAGTTTTTTGTACTGCGTCTTCTTTCGAGAGGCCTCTCAATTGTGCCAGAAAAATAATATGCTCTCCAACTTTCATTTTCTTGTACAAGCCTCTTTCTTCGGGCAAATAACCAATATTAAAAACATCATCGGCTACCGACACCCTTCCATTTATAAAGACTTGTCCTTCATCGGGAGCAGTTATTCTATTTATTATGCGGATTAGCGAAGATTTGCCTGCACCATTAGGCCCCAGCAATCCATAGATGCAACCTTTTGGCACTTGTACGCTTACGCCATCGAGAGCTCTATGACTACCATATTGTTTCACCACATCGTGGGCTTCGAGATAATACATATTCTATAGTATGGTTTATATTCTTTTTATATTAGTCGCACCAAAAACATAAAAGTCACAGAGCTCCGAAAATATTATAGTCTTATTTCTTATCGCCCACTAACACTCCTGAGATACACCAATAGCTAAGAGCACTACCTTCAGGGTCTCCCACGGGTATAGCCACCTTCAGTTGGTGTTCACCTGCCTTTACATCCCCAATGTGTATAAACACAGGATAACTCACTGTACCCGGACACCAACCTGAACGACTCAGGTCGGATGAAGACAAACCATTTGCGAAATTACCCGAAGCCGGATTCAACTCTCTATAGCTACCGCAATCTTCGCGCCAAGGGGTATAAGCGATTAAGCGAGAGCCATCCATAAACATCTCGTTAAGCTTCGGATTAAATTCGTCTCCTCCACCCCAGCCACCATGGCCTGTAGATATATAGCGGATATAAGCATCTTTGAGGTCTACATCTGTTTTGAAGTTCACAGTCAGAGAATCGTTGCGGAACAATCCGTCAGGATAAGCCTGTCCTGCCATCTCCATAATATTTGTAGTTGTAAACAGAGGATATACTTCTTTCTCTGCCCGCTTATCATTCGGATAATACTTAATCTTTAAAGAAACATTGTGTCCGTTTTTCGCATAGTTTCCGATCCATGCACCTACCCACACTTCATTTTTCAGATACTTGGCATAGTCTGTAATTTCTTGCTTAAACACCACAGAGTCTGGCCAGTTATATTCAGCTACCTCAATATGGTTATATCCTTTTACTCCGAATGAAGTATAAAAACGCATCAACTCTAGAGGCGGCAAATAATCTTCTGTAGCAACCATTCCCTCATACGATTTTCCATGTTTATCAGTATACTGAGGTAATGCCTCTCTTCCTTTTAGCAATCCATCCATAAATGATTGCTTCTTATCGGTAGGCACGATAAAGACGCTTCCTGTACGGTCATAAGCATCCCCTTCAGAGTGTTGGGCTAGCTCAGCAAAAATAGAATAGCTACTATTATCGGCAGGAAGTTTTACTTTTTTCAGAACGATAGAACCATTGGCAAATTGCATTATTTCTGTATCGTTCAACTGCTCCGGCTTAGGAATATCCCTAAAGTATATACTCTGATTATTAAACACGTCGGCTACAATAACCTGGCTTTGCTGTATACGGTAATTATAGGCAGGAGCTGTTAATTTATCCCCTTTAAGTACAGGTTTTACATTCACTATCTCTTTTAGTAAATCAATCTTTGTTGCCTTTTCTTCGTATTGTCCGTTTCTTACCACCTTTAGCACAACTCCATCAGGCAAACCAACACCGGGTTGCATAGATCCTTTGACTCCTAATTGAGTTGTATACCATATTTCTATCGTATTAGAATTAATAACAGTTTTCGCCTTTTTACAGAGGTAACCCGCAATAGTTTCTGTTTCGGGCAAAAATTCCAGTTTATCATTTAATATAAATGATCGGGTTGTATAAAACTCATTTCCATTTGCCAACTTTGCGGTTTTCGTTTCTTCATTTGTTGCATAATCAAGATAGGTGTATTGTACCGGAGTACCCTCTTGCACTTCGGCATATTTACGACTTATTTGCACATCAGTTCCGCATATCTCTACGATGGTATTTGATCCTTCGTAGGCTTTACCATTCATACTTGTCTGGTAGGTGATACGTACTGTTTTAAAATCTTTCTTAGGTTGAGCATTCATTACAAATGCGAGAAGTAATAATTGGAATAAAAATAGGTTCCTTTTCATAAAATATATTTTAGATAAAAGAGTTTTTAGGTCAACGGACAAAGATAAAGATAATCATGGATTGATTAAAAAACATTCAAATATTTAACGACCATTCTTTAGACATTCCCTTAAAAAGCACAAAACAAATAAACAATTCCATTTTTCTTCGTATTTTTGCCAGCCAAAGATGCTTTGAAACTAAATCATCGAAGCTTAATTACATACTAAAATATATTTCTATGAACAACGAGAAAGGACTGGACTTTAAATCCACGATTTCAACCGAAGACAAGAAACTGTTCATCGAAACCTACGGCTGTCAAATGAATGTAGCAGACAGCGAGGTTGTTGCATCCGTAATGCAAATGGATGGTTATATCATGACAGATAAGCTGGAAGAAGCTGATGCTGTTTTTGTAAATACATGCTCGATACGTGACAACGCCGAGCAAAGAGTTATTCAACGTCTCGACTACTTCAACGCCCTCAAGAGAAAGAAGAAGCCAAATATGATTATTGGTGTTCTGGGTTGTATGGCCGAACGAGTGAAAGAAGAGCTACACGACAAGCATCATGTAGATGTTGTAGTAGGCCCCGATGCCTACCTCGACCTGCCTAACCTGGTAGGAGCTGCCGAAAATGGCAACAAAGCAATCAATGTTCAACTATCCAAAACCGAAACGTATAAAGATGTGATCCCTCTACGTATTGGAGGAAACCACATTTCGGGCTTTATATCCATCATGCGTGGATGCGACAAGGTATGTTCGTATTGTATAGTGCCTTATACAAGAGGTCGTGAACGAAGCCGTTCGCCACAGAGTATCCTTAACGAATTGGAAAATCTGCGAGACAAAGGATTTAAGGAAGCCACATTGTTGGGACAGAATGTCAACTCATACCGCTTTACAAACGAAGACGGCAGCATTGTAGATTTCCCCGCACTATTGGAAATGACAGCGAAGGCTGCACCCAAAATGCGTATCCGATTTACGACTTCTTATCCGACAGATATGACAGATGAAACTCTGGAGGTAATCGCAAAATATGATAACCTGTGTAAGTTTATCCATCTACCTGTACAATCGGGAAGTAGCAAGATGCTAAACGTGATGAAGAGAAAATATGATAGAGAGTGGTATCTGAACCGTATCGAAGCGATTAAACGCATCATACCGGGATGTGGCATATCTACTGATATCATGTGCGGGTTTCACTCCGAAACGGAAGAAGATCAGCAAGAGACTCTATCACTGATGCGTGAGGTATGTTTCGACTCGGCATTTATGTTCAAGTATTCGGAACGTCCGGGAACATACGCTTCAAAAAAATTAGAAGACGATATACCTGAAGATGTTAAAATAAAACGTTTACAGGAAATTATAGATTTGCAAAACGAATGCTCTCTTGAAAGCAACAAGCGAGATGTAGGCAAAGTATTTGAAGTACTTGTTGAAGGATTCTCTAAACGGTCGAGGGAACAGCTTTTTGGACGAACATCCCAAAACAAAGTTGTTATTTTTGACAAAGGAAACCATCGTATAGGAGACTTTGTTACCGTAAAAGTAACAGGGAATACTTCGGCTACACTATTCGGCGAAGCGATATAAGAATAGGGCTAATAGTTATTTTTACTGAAAAATATTTTCGATATTTCAAAAAATAGCTATATTAGCTGTCCTTTTAGGGAAAGCAAGAAGATTATTAGCGGTTTAGCCCGTATTATTTAGTGATCAATCCAATTTATAATAAAGTGTTGAGTTGATGAAATTTATTGATACTCTCACACGTTATTATATTAATGTAGAATTAATTTATAAAATAAATAATTATGAATAAAACAGGTTCGAACTTATTGTTCTTGGCTATAGGTGCTGCGCTAGGTGCAGCTGTTGGCTATGTTGCTGCTTCTGACAAAAAGGAAGAATGGCTGAAAGATATAAACAGCCTGGTAGACAAAGTAAAAGGAAATGTAAGAAACGCAGCTGGCAGAGGCAAACATAAACTGGAAGAATTAAGAGACGATGTTGAATAACTCCGAAGAAGAAAAAAGCTTAGGAATCTTAATTGAAGAAATTAAATTAGATTTATTAAGCTATATCAACAGACGTATCCGTTTGTTTAAACTGGATAGTTTTGAGAAGATAGGTTTATCTGCCTCCGGTCTGGGATATGGCTTAATAATAATAGCTATTGTAGCTGTTATTTTATTCTTCGGGCTTATTGGTATGGCTTTTTTTCTTGGAGAATTATTCAATAGCTTGGCTGTAGGCTTTGGAATCATGACTCTGTTTTCATTATTTGTTTTATTGCTTGTAGTTCTTTTTCGGAAAAAGATACAACAATCGATATTACAGAATACTATAAGATTTATGCGTAAAATAGATACAAATGATGAAGAGTAGATTGACACCATTAGAAGAACTGCGTCAAGAAAAAGAATTAGTAAGGCTTGAATGCAAGGAAGGTGAAGAACGTCTATCCGAACATTGGGCGTATCTTTCAGACAATGCAGGTTCATTGATTTTTCAAAGTACAATAAACTCTGTACTGAGCGTATTTGGTTTTGGAGGACCATCCAAAAGTAAAAAACGACAAGACGAAACTTCAACTTCAAGCGGTCTGCTTAGCGGATTAACCGCTTATTACCCCGTAATATGGGAAATTGTGCAGCCAATAATATGGCGGTTTGTAATAAAGAAACTAAAATCGATCTTCTCGGGAAAGAAAAAAAAGGAGAAGGATAAAGATAACGACTAAAATAAAACAGAAACAAGAAAGGAAATTCACCTTTCTTGTTTTTGTTTTTAGACTATTATTGGATATCAAATTATTTATTTACTTTTGATAATCAGTTAATTTAACCTTCGCACTATGGAAAGACGTAAATTCTTTAAGTCATTAGTTATTGGTGGTCTGGGTGCAACAGTTTCTCCTATCCTTAAAGCTGCTCCAACTCTCACCTCAACAGATATAAAGCCTGAGACAAATATAAAGGATGCGTTATCTATCTCTAGAACCGAATCTTCTATGCCGGGGAAATATCCGGGTAAAGTAGTCAGAGTCAATCATAGTTTGGCTGTTACTGATGGTAAACCTTCGGAAGAAACCGTTTTTGAGATGCTTAAAGAATCGATACTGAAACTTACAGGAGAAAGTGATCTCAACAAGGCTTGGCTACAATTTGTCGGCAAAGATGACGTAATAGGACTAAAGGTTAATCCTGTAGCCGGAAAACTATTGACGACTTCGCATGCCGTTACACAAGCCGTTATAAAACAACTGGAAGATGCAGGCATCCCCCGTAGCAATATGGTAATATGGGACAGGCGCGAAATGCAACTGCATGAAACAGGCTATACAGAAGAAAATTATCCGGGCATAACCATCACCGGTACTGAGTGTGAAGATGCTTCGGGCAGCTACTATAATAGCGAAGGAAAACTATACAGCGAAGAGCGTATCGATAAAGATCATTATTTCTATGCTGATGTAGAAGGTGAGTATGACGCTTATACAATGCCTTTCATGGTAAATGGAGGAAAATATTCTTATTTTACAAAGATCTGTACTCAAAAGGTAACAAAAATCATCAATCTGCCTGTATTGAAAAATGCAGGATCATCAGTTACACTTTGTATGAAGAACCTTGCGTTCGGTTCTATTTCAAATACCGCAAGGCTCCACAAGGATTTGTGGCACGAAACTTCTGCCTATGTATGTGCCTTCCCGCCACTACGGGACAAAGTTGTTTTGAATATTGTGGACGGGTTGATAGGTTGTTTCGAAGGAGGACCTGCAGCGAATCCTCAATTTATATGCAATTACAATACGATTCTGGTGGGAACGGATCCTGTCGCCGTTGACCGTATAGGACATGACATTGTGATAGCAAAAAGGATAGAAGAAGGCATCCAATCGGAAGATAAACCGGCTGCTCTCAAATTCATGCATCTGGCAGAAGAAATAAAGCTCGGGGTGGCAAACAGAAATAAAATAGACCTAACAGAAGTAAATCTAGCCTAGATGAAATACTTTTTCTTAACGCTTTTATCATTACTCCCACTTTTTGCAGTAGGGCAGTCGTTGTCGGATATCACGATTGAAAAGGAACGTACTTTTGTAGGGACAGGTCTCTATGGTTTTATGAATGGAGGTTCCGACTTATACCTCGAATATGGATTCGAAAAACTAACAACGAGAGATATAAAATACAAGGATGAGAAATATACAATAGATATTTATGAAATGTCGTCTCCCGAAAATGCTTTTGGTATATATTCCTTACATACATTTAAATGCATGAGAGCTGACACCCTCCGTTTTTTCAATTGCCTATCCGCATACCAATATCAAGCAGCAATTGGGAATAAATATGTTTCAATCGTTTTTCAGTCGGGCTCGAACAAAGCTAAAAGGAATGCCGATGAACTCTTGTATCTGTACGTGGATACGCTCAATATGAAAAGAATAGCGTTACCGTTAGAAATGACTAAAGAGATTCCTTATTCATCGTCTATAAAATACTTAAAAGGAAATCTGTCTATATCAAATGCTCAACCATCACTTCTGAAATGGATAGAAGGCATATCTTTCTCCGATATATGGCTCGCCTCGAAAAGTAATACTGTAATCATTTATCCGACTGATGATAAAAATATGGCAAAGCTAATAGAAAGAATCCCAAAAGAAAATATCCTCAAAATAGAAGATAAATACATTTATTTAAAATGTCCGAAGAAAGAGGATAGTAATGACACGGGGGTATTCGGTTTTTAAAATCACAAAAACTACAAAACTTTATCTATATAGAAAGGGTTTATAATCTGGATACAGAGAAAGTGACAGATAAAAACAGGGTAAAAATTGTTACTTTTGTTACTTTTTCATCAAAACCTGTTCTATGACAACGACAGTTATAAATGAGATAAGACATAAAATGAATATATATGGCAGGGGAGGGAAGCCGTTCTTCTTTGCTATTAACTTTGAACAAACAGAAGGTTTATTTATCGATAATCCTTTGCTACAAACTGATGTTTTATTTCAGTTCTGCGGAAAAGGGAATGCTCCTGAACAAGAGGTTATAAAAAAAGTATCTTCATTCAATTACATCCCTATCCCCTATTCCGAGTACAAAAAGAAATTTGATATTGTACATAAAGGCTTAAAAGAAGGATATTCTTATTTGACCAACCTGACAATAAAAACACCTGTTTCTTTTAATCTTACTCTTGAAGATATTTTCTTTCAAAGTAATGCTTCCTACAAAGTGCTATATCCAAATAAGTTTGTATGTTTTTCGCCCGAACGTTTCGTTAAAATAGTGGGGAAGACAATCTCAACCAATCCCATGAAAGGAACTATAGATGCAAACATCCCTGATGCCAAACAGATTATACTAAATGACTATAAAGAAACAGCTGAGCATAATACAATAGTAGACCTTCTGCGTAACGATCTTAGCATCATAGCTGATAATGTAAGAGTAAACAGATTCAGATATATCGATCGTATCAGAACAAATAAAAACGATATATTACAGGTCAGCTCAGAGATAACAGGGACGCTACGCGAAGAGAATTATCTTAATTATGGAGATATTATCTTTGGAATGCTTCCTGCTGGGTCTATTTCGGGTGCACCGAAAGAGGCGACAAGAAGAATTATACAAGATGCAGAAAAAGAACCCCGAGGCTATTATACAGGAGTATGCGGATATTATGATGGAAACGAATTAGATTCGGCTGTTATAATACGTTATATAGAAAATGACGACAGCCAATATTATTTTCGAAGTGGAGGTGGTATCACAGCCTATAGCGATTGTGAGGAGGAGTATAAAGAAGTTTTAGAAAAAATTTATCTACCAATTGTATGAAGCAATCATTCTCTGAAGTAATAAAAATTTGTAATGGTAGAATTTTCAATCTTCCTGCACATATAGCAAGAATGAACTCTACGTTACAATCTTTTTTCGGTTCTACTATTCCATTTAGTTTGAAGGATGAAAATATTCCTTTAGAATTCCGTGAAGGATTTGTAAAATGCCGTATTGTATACTCTCTTGAGAATCTGGAGATAGAATATTCTCATTATATATTCAGAGAAATAAACAGTTTGAAAATCATTCATGATAAGTCGATCGATTACTCTTTCAAGTATGCAGATAGAACAGCATTTGAGAAATTGATAGCACAGAAAGAAAATTGTGATGATATACTTATTGTCAAAAATGGATTTGTGACCGATACGTCATTCACGAATGTAGTATTCGAAAGTGATAAAGGTTTATTTACGCCTTCTACATACCTGCTACCGGGCACAAAAAGACAAGCCCTTTTAAAAGAAAGAGTTATTAAAGAAAAGGTAATTCGGATCGAGGATATTGAAGACTATAGAAAACTGTACTTAATAAACGCAATGATGGGTATTGAAGATAATATCAGCATACCCATATCAAGTTTAAAGATAGATAGCCTGTAAATTACTTTAAAGTCAAATCTGCATCAATAACAGTTTGAACCGTATTCTTTGTTGAGTCGGTATTTATAGCCGTAATATTACCTTTACAGTTTGTAAAATAGACACAATTTCCTCTGTCATAGAAACGATAGACTTTACATCCATCATGTTCGAACAGATATGACACCTCATACGTCTTATTATTCTGAGAAGGGGCTTCTACTAACGGACGACCAGAATAACAAGATTGAAAACTAAACGCAAGTATCAAACCAAATAGACCGAGTAATGCTTTCATAATATTTCTATATTAAGTTAATCTTCTTTCTTCGGATACTTCTTTCCTGCAAATATATCATATTTACGGAACTCACATTGTAAAGAGCCATTTACCAGTTGGATTTTCTTAGAAGGCTTCAATCCTATTTTGTCAAAACACTCTTTCTTATAGCTGAGTATCCATGCCGAATAGCCCATAAATACATGCTTCAACCGTTCACCTATATTTTCATACAAGCCGAACAAATCTTCGGGCTTTATTCTTTCTCCATAAGGAGGATTGGTAACCAAAATAGCATTCTCGGATGGAGCCTCTGTATAGCTTTCAAAAGGCATCACTTTCAGATCAATACTTTTATCTAATCCGGCATTCTTTACATTCTTCGCAGCAATAGCAATAGCCTCGGATGAGATATCCGAACCATATATTTTATACTTAAACTCCCGCTCTCCGGAATCATCGTTATATATCGTTTCAAACAAGTCTGCATTAAAGTTTTTCCACTTCTCAAAAGCAAAATTCTGACGATAGATTCCTGGCGGCACATTCATGGCTATCATCGCAGCCTCTATCAGCAAAGTACCCGAACCACACATCGGATCTATAAAGTCAGACCCTCCGCGCCAGCCTGTTTTAAGTATCATACCCGCAGCCAGCACCTCGTTCAAAGGAGCTTCTGTTTGAGCAACACGGTAACCTCTTTTGTGTAAAGACTCTCCCGAACTATCGAAAGAAAGGGTACACTTATCATGAGCTATATGAAAGTTAATTAACAAGTCGGGGTTTTCTACATTCACCGAAGGACGTTTCTCCGTCCTCTGCATAAAATAGTCGGCAATAGCATCCTTTACGCGATATGCAACAAACTTAGAGTGTGTAAAGTAGTCCGAAAAGGTTATGGCATCTATAGCAAAAGTACTATCCTCTGTAAGATGTTCAAACCAGTTCATGGCTTTTACCTTCTTGTATATATCATCAGTCGTCTTTGCTTTAAATTCATAGACAGGACGAAGTATACGGAGAGCAGTCCGGCACTGTATGTTAGCCTTATACATTAAAGCAAGGTCACCTTCGAAGGAAACCATACGCTTGCCTATCTCAAGATTGTTTGCACCTAAGCCTATTAATTCTTCGGCCAACACATCTTCTAGTCCCGCCATTGTTTTGGCGATCATTTTAAACTCTCTTTTTATCATCCTTTATAATTTCAACTTCTTAGATTTTCCTTTCGACTCGTTATGGAAAGCATCTACAGCCGTTACAACATATTTATATTCTTTAGCTCCTCCTTCATAAGGGAGCACTATACTTTTCTGCCTTGTGATAGAAACAATATTCTGAGCATTCTCCAGGTTTTCCTTTTCTCCTTTTGCAAAACGATAAACAACATAATATTGAGCTGTCTCCGGATCATATTTATCAGACTTTGCATCCCATTGCAATGTATGAGTAGTTGCAGTAAAAGACTCTTTCAAGTTACTCACCTTTTTGGGCTGCTTCTTGTACATATGCGTATATGCAGGAATAAGAGCGGGATATTTGTGATAATTAGATTGCAAACGACTAGCTATTCCCTTATAGTTGTCCAATAGTTCATAAGCAGGCCAGAAACAATTTCCATGCACTGTGGTAAAACTGCGAGACAGAAGCATTTTCTCCGCCAACTGATTGTCTCCCGAAGGCTGAGTTGTAGCATCCATTGTTCTCTTTATATCCTGACCAATATAGAGAGGTTGTCCGAAATTATTATTCGCCCACCATTCTATCAGTGTCTTATAGTCTGCAGCAGTATGTCCTATCTCCCAATATATTTGAGGCATATTATAATCTATCCACCCGTTTTTAACCCATAGCTTAACGTCAGCATACAAGTCGTCATAGTTTTGTAATCCACTCGTATTACTTCCCGAGCCATCAGGTGTACTTCTCTTATTCCTATATATTCCAAAAGGGCTGATACCAAATCTCACCCATGGCTTTGTAGTCTGTATGGTATGCTTCACATCTTGTATCAACAGATTGACATTGTTGCGACGCCAGTCTGCTCGCTGATTCTGAGAGAAGCCTTGCTGCCTACCGTATGTATTGAAGCTGTTATCATCAGGGAAAGATTGCCCTGCAACAGGATAAGGGTAGAAATAATCGTCCATGTGTATAGCATCTACCTCATAGCGCATGACTATATCTTTAACGACATCACAAATAAATTGTCGGTTGGCAGGAATACCCGGATCAAAATATATCTTATTGTCATATTTCACAAAACGTTCAGGATATTTATGATAAATATGATTTTTGGAAAACACATCGCTGGTTCCCGACGATACACGGTAAGGATTCAACCAGGCGTGCAATTCCATATTTCGCTTATGACACTCATCTACAAGAAAGGCCAAAGGATCGAAGCCTCCATCGGGAGCTTTCCCTTGTATCCCTGTAAGGAAAGCACTCCAAGGTTCAAGATCTGATTTGTAAAAAGCATCGGCATACGGACGAGCCTGAAATATAACAGCGTTGATGCCGTCCGCCTGCATTTGGTCTAATATACTTGTAAAGTATGCTTTCATCTGAGATGAATTCATAGTCTTATATCTCGATTGCCAAGCAGTGCTCAACCATGCGCCCCTAAACTCCCTTTTGGGATGGGATATATCGGAGAATTTCACACGTTGTTTCTGAGAACCGCAAGATGATAATAAAATTATAGTAATTGTTAGTATAGAAAAAAGAAGGGCTTTGTTCTTGTACATTGTAACATTATTTAATTATGCATCTACAAAAATAGGAATAATAACTAGAATAAATACTTTACTTTTGTCTATATCAAACGAAATTACAGTGAAATATCTATTATTTTATGTGCTTCTTTTTATTTCATCCTGTTCTATTGCCAAAGAGCCGTTAA
Organism: Dysgonomonas sp. 37-18; assembly: GCF_001899125.1. Classification (NCBI taxonomy): domain Bacteria; kingdom Pseudomonadati; phylum Bacteroidota; class Bacteroidia; order Bacteroidales; family Dysgonomonadaceae; genus Dysgonomonas; species Dysgonomonas sp. 37-18. Next base: position 72,815 of record NZ_MKVC01000024.1, read on the forward strand.
GAATCGGAGTAATTACAGATACCCACTATCTGTCGGAACAATTGATGGAAGAAGGACAAGCCTTAAATGATTATATAGCTTCCAGTGGTAAAAATATCAAGTATGTACCACAGATTCTCGATAAGGTGCTAGATGAGTATCTTAACAGTGATATACAAGTACTGCTTATTTGCGGCGACATCACCAAAGATGGTGAAAGATTAAGCCATCTCGACTTCCTGAAAAAGCTAAAACCGCTACAAGATAAAGGAATCAAAATATATGTTATTCCCGGCAACCATGATATTAATATGCCAAATGCTTCGGAATATAAGGGAGACAAAAAGTTACCTGTAGCAAACATTTCTCCCGATGACTTTGCGTCGATCTACAAAGATTGTGGCTATAGCAATGCGCTGACAAGAGATGATAATTCATTAAGTTATGTCGCTTCTCTCGATGATCAAACATGGCTTCTCGCCATAGACGCAGCCAGATATAAAGAGTATACAACTAACAGCATAACAGCCGGAAAAACCTCTCCCGATACAGAAAGATGGATACTCGAGATTTTAAGAGAAGCCAAACAAAAGAATAAACAAGTAATAGGCATGATGCACTGGGGCTTTGCGGAGCATATCATGTATCAGTCTTCATTCTTTAAAGACTACCTTGTAGACGATTATCAAAGATTAGCAAACCTGTTTGCAGACAATGGTGTAAAAGCTATCTTTACCGGGCACTTTCATTCAAATGACATTACAGCCTTTACCTCCGACAAAGGCAATGTGATATATGATATAGAAACCGGTACTTTATCAGCCTATCCATTCTCTTATCGTTTTGTGGAACTGGATGCTAACGGTATGAAAATAAGAACTGAAAATGTGACATCAATCCCCGGCAACTCCAATCTGGCGGAAGAGGATAAACAGCGAATGCTTAAACTATCCACCACCCTTGCTAAAAGTAAGATCAACAAACTAGGATATAATCTTTCGGAAGAAACATCGAGTCTCTTTGCCGATATAATAGGACAGATATTTATCAAACATGCTTATGGAGACGAAAAGGTTGACAAATGCTTAAAAGAGTCTCTTGAAAAACTATCTGAAGCAACGGATATCCCAATCAATATGAATGAAATAGAGTTGGATTTCCCACCAGAAGATAATAACCTATATATTAAGTTTTAGAAATGTTGGAACTATCATTATATCCCGACCTAGTAGAAGCAGGATGTGACGAAGCCGGAAGAGGCTGTCTGGCGGGAGCTGTATTTGCTGCGGCTGTTATATTACCCAAAGGATTTATCTGTGAAAAGCTGAATGACTCAAAACAACTGACCGAAAAAGAAAGGTATGCATTACGTCCACTTATCGAAGAGCAGGCTCTGGCTTGGGCTATAGGCATTGTGGATCAAAAGGAAATAGATGAGATCAACATACTGAATGCTTCGTTTCTTGCTATGCAACGAGCTGTAGCAAACCTAAAGACACGTCCACAACATTTATTAATTGACGGTAATCGCTTCCGCAAATACGAAGATATTCCACACACGTGTGTTGTAAAAGGAGATGGCAAACTATTGCCTATTGCTGCGGCATCGGTATTAGCTAAAACATACAGGGACGACTACATGCTCAATTTACACAGAGAGTATCCGCTATATGATTGGGATCACAATAAAGGATATCCAACAAAAAAGCATCGTGAGGCAATAGACAAACATGGTGTCACACCTTATCACAGGCTAACATTCAATTTAACAGACAAGCAGTTGAAGTTAGACTTCTGATTATTAAGGCTTAGATATCTTAATGCCTACTTTCTCTATACCGCTCAAGGTCTGATCTCGCATACCGTGTTCTATCTTGATACGATAGTTTCGTTTTTCCTTAAAGGTAATTTCTCCGAAAGGGAGAGAAGATTGATACAATGTGCCAAACCCTGATCCCTGCCATTTACCAAGTTTATCAGCCAGAAGAAATTCTTTAGATGTATCAATAAATACAGAGTCAGCATCGATATTTGACTGAACAAAAAACCAGATATTCTGATAAGGATAACTCACGCTATTGGTAACCTCTATTGTAAGATCATAAGGCCTATTCAGTTCAAAAAGCGTAGAATCTATATCAAACACAAGCGTATCGTTTTGTGCCCATGCCTCATCCTTCAGTTCATGAAAATGATAATATATCTCCTGCTTGTCACAGGAGATATTTATAAGGGTTAGCAACATACCACATAACGCAAAAAAAACTTTATGCTTCAGGCTTCTTCTGTTCCGAATTTCCATTGCGGTTCGATCTGTTTCTGTTGTGTCTGTTTTTATTTTTATTCCGATTCGGGTTCGGATTCGAATTTTGATTCGGATTGGGATTACCCTGAGAATTGGCTTCAGCTTGTTGTTGCGACCTATTATTATTTCCTCCCTGAACTTTATTTATTTGAGGCTTACTATTCGGCTGATTATTGGCCGGCTGCACATTTCCCAGTTTAGGATTTTCCCCTTTATTGTTTTTTACAAACTTCTTTTTCTTATTATTACGGTTATTGCCATTTCCATTATCATCAAAGCGATTGATATTTTCTTGCAATATATCATGTGAGGTCGGTTTCTCGGTTTGCTCTTGAGATTCCATAGCCAGATGCAGAGGTCTGTCTCCTCTCTTATTCATCCTTATCACATCAAAAACCCTGTCTTTAGGTAAAGAGATGAGGTTCGCCGCAAAATTCTTATCTGTGGAATAGGTCATTGTCCCCGAAAGTATGTCCGTCTTGAAATGATAATAAGACGAATCTTTTGTCTCAAGGATTACTTCGCGTGATGGCAATTTTCGTTGGGCCTCCACGTAAGTGTCTACTTCAAAATTGAGACAACATTTGAGTTTACCACATTGCCCCGCCAATTTCTGAGGATTTAGCGGAATATCTTGCAATCGAGCGGCAGATGTAGAAACGGATATAAAGTTAGACATAGAGCTGGAACAACAAAGTTCTCGCCCACAAGGACCAATACCACCAACTCGACCGGCTTCCTGACGTGCTCCGATCTGCTTCATTTCTATTTTCACACGAAACTCGGAAGCATATACTTTTATCAACTGACGAAAGTCGACACGCTCGTCCGCTATATAATAAAAAATAGCCTTGTTCCCATCTCCTTGATATTCGACATCACTGATCTTCATAGCAAGATTAAGTTCTTCGGCTATCTCTCTCGAACGAAGCATCGTTTTATGCTCTTTCGATTTAGCGTCTTCCCATTTCTCAATATCATTTTGTTTAGCTATACGATAAATGCGCTTAGTCTCTCCACGATAGTTATTCTTTAGCATTTGAAGTTTGACCAATTTTCCTGTAAGCGTTACTTCTCCAATATCGTGTCCCGGTGTGGCTTCTACAGCAACGATATCTCCTCTGAATAGTTCTATATTATTACTGTTGAGATAATAGCCTTTACGTGTATTTTTAAATTGAACCTCAACCATCTGCGATTCGCCCGGTATCTCCGGAAGATCTTCAAGCCAATTGTAAACTTCCAATTTGTTAGTACCGCTGCAACATCCGCCTTTTTTAGACTGACAACCGCCTCCCGATTGGCAACCACAGCCGCCTCCCGACTGACAGCCGCAACCTCCACCGGATTGACAACCACACGTTTTAGTTACCGCCTGCTTCTGCGATTCGCTAATAGCGACTGTAACAAGTGCCTTTCGGTTTGCCCTGGCACAAGTACACCCTATCGGTGTTTTGCAAGTGCCCTGACAGTCCATGGCAGGATTAAATGTATTTTGATTTGAATCCATTGTTATTCATTTTAATTAATTAAGACAAAGCCCCTTTTCTAGCTTTGTGGGTTTATATTTATTGTTTAATCAGCATTGTTATTTTCAGACAAAGATCGAAAAACACCATCTTGGCGTTTACATTTTGTTCTATATGTCTTTCTGCCAGAGCCAGTTCATCCATAAAACCTACAATATTACGTTCATTGATAAACGGCGCAAAGCGTATTCCGAAATTAGCCTCATCCTGAGCTAAATAGGTAATTTCGGGCTGATGCAAGTTACTTACAAAATATTCGCGAACCATGCGCTGACTATATATCAGGAAGCTTTTTTGATTCTCCCGTCCTATTGCTGCCAATTCATTACCGATGGTTTTTATTTCCTTTATGTTACGAGCATAAGAAGCTCTCATCATCTGCACAAACAGATTGAAAAAAAACTTATGTTCTTCGTTCAGGCTGATCGTTTCCACAGCCTTCAGGTAACTACCTTTCGATAAATGTGCAACAGTAGTTGCATCATCAGGCAAGATATTATATTCAGATTCGAGAGCCTGCACAATATCACTTTCGGCTACGCCATGCACATTGATACGCTGACAACGAGACTGAATAGTTGTTATAATATTATCCGGCGTATCGGATACAAGCAGAAATATAGTATTATCTGTCGGTTCTTCTATAATCTTCAGCAACTTATTTGCACAAGACTCATGCATTTTTTCGGGAAGCCAGATAATCATTATCTTATATTTAGCTTCATATATACGAAGGCTCAGCTTACGCAGAATCTCCTCGCTTTCCTTCGCATAAATAAGCCCTTGAGAGTTTTCGGCATCTATATGATCCAACCACTGGGTAAGGTTAAAATAATAGTTGTGTTGCTTTACAAATTCTCTCCAATCGGCTATATAATCATCACAAACCTCTTTTTTCTTCGCTGCTTTCTTTACGATAGGGAAAACAAAGTGAAGATCGGGATGAGTCAAATGAGCATATTTGACACAAGCTGCACATTTTCCGCACGAATCGTTATCCGTCGGATTTTCACAGTTAAGATATTGGGCGTAAGCCAACGCTAAAGGGAATTTACCGACTCCCTCAGGTCCGCAAAAGAGCTGAGCATGGGGAATAAGCCCCTTCCTTGCCGATGTAACAAGCCTCTCTTTTACTTCACTCTGCCCTACAATATCTTTAAAAAACATTCTTTTTCAGTTATCTGTCACACATCAAAAGTAACAAACCTTTAGAAACATAAAAAATTAATATTCAAATATTTATTTTCAAAAGGTGACAAAAGTGACAGAATAAACGTCTATTTTGTTGTTACTTTATTGTTACCTTTTTTATAAGAACTCTCTTATATAGAGATAAATTCTAGTAAATCTCTTTAGCAATACGTCTTACACTCTCCGTTGCAAGCAAAGAATAAAAGTGTATACTAGGAACTCCATATTCAATAAGCTCCTTAGACTGCTTAATACCCCACTCTATTCCAACTTCTTTTGCGTCGTCATCGGTCTTACACTTTCTTAGTTCAACGGCTAACTCCTCGGGTATGCTCGAACGGAATATTCTTGGTAATACTTCCAGCTGGCTCATCAAAACAATAGGCTTTACACCCGGTATGATAGGCTGGGTAATTCCGGCTTCTCTACATTTCTCTACAAACGAGAAATACTTCTGATTGTCAAAAAACATTTGAGTTACAAAATATTCTGCACCATTGTCTGCTTTTTGCTTCATATAGAAAATATCAGATTCTGCGCTGACCGCATCTTCATGAACCTCCGGGTAGCATGCCATTCCATAAGAAAAAGGAGTCGCATTTTTTTCGAATAAGCTTCCATCTGCCGCAATACCTTCATTGAAGTTATTCACCTGTAGCTGAAGATCTGTCGCATATTCATTTCGGTTAGGATATATCTGCTCTGGCGCAAGTCGTTTTGTATCTCCTCTAAGCAACAGCAAATTTTGCACATGCAGGAAGTTGAGATCGATAAGCGCATATTCAGTTTCCTCCTGAGAGAACCCTTTGCATATCATGTGCGGAACAGCTGTCACATTGTATTTGTGCTGAATAGAAGCCGCAATAGCCACAGAACCCGGACGCTTGCGTATATTCACCCTTTTTACTGTACCATCGGGCATTTGCTGATCGAGGTACTCGCTATGGTGAGTTGTTATATTTATATACTGAGGATCAAACTCAATTAGCTTATCTATTATATTATATACTTTCTCTACATTGTTCCCCTTCAACGGAGGAAGAATTTCGAAAGAGAAAGCGGTTTTATCACTTTTATTGATTAATTCTGTAATAGTCATATTTTTTACTTGAAAAAGATTCTGATTATATCATTTCCATTTGCCACCACAAGCAAGAGCAATAAGAAAATCATACCTACCATCTGGGCTCTTTCCATAAACTTTTCGTTCGGTTGCCGTCTTGTAATGACTTCGTACAACAAGAACATGATATGGCCGCCATCCAGAGCAGGAATAGGCAATATATTCATAAATGCAAGAACGATAGATAGAAACGCAGTCATCGACCAGAAAGCATGCCAGTCCCAAGCAGGTGGGAAAAGGTTACCAATTCCGGCAAAGCCACTCAGATTTTGTACTCCTTTAGAAGAAAACACAAAACGCATCTGAGCTACGTAGCCTTTCAGCGTTTCCAGACCAAGAACCGCACCTGATGGTATCGCTTTCAAGAAACTAAACTTATCTGTTTTAACTTCGTATATAGGACTTACACCACCTATCCCTATTTTATTTTCATCGTTTACCAAGACTTTCACTGTTGCGGTTAGTGAGTCTCGCATATAAGTGATTGCTATATGTTTTCCTTTATTTTCTTTTTTAGAGATTTCTCCAGAAAGCTGCATCCAAGATGTCACATTATTTCCGTTTACAGAAAGAATACTATCTCCTTTTTGTAAACCGGCCGCTTTAGCGGCATCGGACACTGTATCCAGACGTGTTGATGTCCAATAATAATATGGCGGTTGCAAGTCTTCAGCACCAATAACATTTTCTGCAAATTTTTCGGGCATGGTCAAAGTCACCTGTTTGCCTTCGCGTTCTACAACAACCTGCTTCGCATCAAGGAATTGCATAAAGGTATTCATGTTCAAGACGCCACTGCGGTTGTTCATATCCTTGCCATCTATGCTAAGAATGATATCACGTTCTTGGTATCCACCCAATTCTTTTGCCGTCTGAGAAAATGTCATACCATTTTTCACCGATTTTACAGGGATGTAAGAGTCTCCCCACGAAAACAGAATTATTCCATATATGATTATTGCTAATATAAAGTTAAACAGCACTCCGCCAACCATCACCAATAGTCTCTGCCATGCGGGTTTGGAACGAAATTCCCAAGGCTGTGCAGGTTGCGCCATCTGTTCCTTATCCATAGACTCATCTATCATTCCCGATATCTTCACATAGCCACCTAGGGGCAACCAACCGATACCATACTCTGTATCGCTGTTTTTGGGTTTAAATTTAAACAGCGAGAACCATGGATTGAAGAAAAGATAGAACTTTTCGACTCTTATTTTGAAAAGGCGGGCAAAAAGAAAGTGCCCGAACTCGTGTATAACAACAAGTATAGATAAACTTAATATTAGTTGTAACGCCTTAATTAAAATAGTTTCCATTAAAAATTATTATAGTGTTATTTGATAAACTCTTTTGCTATATAGCGAGCCTCTGTGTCTGTCTGCACATAGTCGTCATACGTTGGTGTATCTACAAAGCATACCTTCTGCATTGTTTTTTCTATCACGTCGCTCATTTCCAAAAAGCCGACTTTGTCGTGTAAAAATGCCTCAACAGCGATCTCATTCGCAGCATTCATTATACATGCCATATTTCCTTTGAGCCTTGCCGCCTCAAAAGCAAAAGCCAGATTACGGAATCTGTCTGTGTCGGGTTTTTCGAAAGTCATTGTTTGCAGCTTAAAGAAATCAAGCCTTTCAAAATTCGATTTTAAACGTTTGGGATAAGCAAGTGCATATTGTATCGGAAGATGCATATCCGGCAAGCCCAGCTGAGCGATAATAGACGCATCTTCGAACTGCACCATAGAATGGATGATTGATTGGGGATGCACCACTACTTCAATCTGGTCGGGTTCGACACCGAATAGCCATTTGGCTTCTATCATCTCCAAGCCTTTGTTCATCAACGAGGCTGAATCGATAGTTACCTTTGCACCCATATCCCAGTTGGGATGCTTTAGGGCTTCTTTTTTAGTAACGCTTTGCAGCTGCTCTTTCGAATGTTTACGAAATGGCCCACCCGAAGCGGTTAATAATATTTTTTCTATTTGAGAATTCTCCCCATTCAAGCACTGAAATATCGCCGAATGCTCCGAATCGACAGGGAGAATAGGTACTTTATTTTCGATAGCCAGATTTGTTATTAATTCTCCGGCTACAACGAGAGTCTCTTTGTTGGCAAGCGCAATCGCCTTTTTTGCTTTGATTGCATTTATCGTAGGTTTCAAGCCCGAATAACCCACCATAGCTGTCAAAACCATATTGATAGGTTCGCTCTCCACCACTTGTGCGATAGCATCACATCCACACCAAACCTTTAGAGGAAGATCTGATAAAGCATCTTTTACATACGCATACTTTCCCTCATTGGCAATCACTACTACCTCGGGCATAAACTCCCGAGCCTGCGCGATTAGTAAATCTGCATTATTATTGGCTGTAAGTGCATATATCTCAAACTCGTCTTTGTGTTCCCTGATCACATCAAGAGCCTGTGTTCCTATAGAGCCGGTAGAGCCAAGTATTGCAATATTTCGTTTCATGTATATTCTATTTCTTTCTGGGCTTTTATTAAAAAGCTATATAATCTTCAGGGTTTACAGGATTTCCTTTATACCAAAGCTCAAAGCCGAGAACTAAATCAGCATTGTCTTTAGCCTTGCCATCACCGATAACGGCAATCGCTTCTCCGGTACGAACTTTATCCCCTACTTTTTTTAGAAGTAACGTATTGTTCTTATAAATTGAGACAAACCCATTTTTATGTTGAATTTGCATAGTATATCCTGTTGTAAAATCATAACCCGAGAAAACAACTGTACCTTCAAGTACTGCCAAAACAGTTTCCTGAGATGCTACTTTCAGATTAATACCATATCGGTCGTTTGACGGATTAAATTTACTAATTACCAATCCTTTCAATGGCTTAAAGAAAACGACTCCTTCCATCGGTCCCGAAGCAGTAGGAGAGATAACGGATAAATTATACCGCTCTTTATCTTCATAGCGATCTACAAAGACTTTCTCTTTCTCTGTCCTTTTCAACAACGGATCATTTTCCGAAACGGATATCGTATCGGTTATTTTCACAGAATCAACATCCAGAACGCCGGTAAAAACATTCTTCAGATTATTGATATATGCCTCCTGATAGTTGAGTTGTTGCTGTAGCGAATCAACCCTGATAGCAGCTCTCAGAGCCTTTTCTCTGACTTCAGCATCGAGATATCCGGGCAGATAATATCGTATAGGTGTAGCGATAATAAGAAACGAGGTAATAGTAACGAGAGATATAGCAAATAACAAAAACAACACACCCCCTGAAAACATGGATGCCTTTATGCTCCATACTTCCTCAAGTGTATTTTCGTTCATTACAGAAAGACGGTACTTGAAATGTAACCGCTTCCATATATCATGTTTGTTCTTTTTCTTCTTAACCATTCATTTTTTTGATCACGCTACTACTGATGGTGCGTCGATACACTTTGTACACAAGACACACTATAGACCAAGCTACAAATTTAAGAAAAAAAGCGATATACCTTTACCTGAAGCCACACAAGATTAGGTCAAATAGTCCTTTTTTTAAATATTTAATTCAAAATGATTACAATCTTATTTTTTTTAGCTATTTTTGCAGCCTGCATTTTAGTGAAATAACGTGATTTTATTACATGCAGCTATAATAATTACATTTGTTATAAGTTTAATATGAGTCTATTAACTGATAAGTTGTATCGGTATGACGCAGCACGAAATACACGAGCTGCAGGTATTTACCCTTATTTTAGAGAAATCCAAAGCGACCAGGATACAGAAGTTGTTATCAACGGAAAAAAAGTATTGATGTTCGGGTCAAATGCCTATCTGGGGCTTACTAATCATCCAAAAGTAAAAGAAGCAGCAATCAATGCTACTAAAAAATACGGAACGGGCATGGCCGGTTCCCGTTTTTTGAATGGGACATTAGATATCCACGTAGAACTAGAAAAAAAGCTGGCTAAATTTGTTGGAAAAGAAGATGCTATCGTTTACTCCACAGGATTTAACGTAAACCAAGGTGTTATTTCATGTATCACCGGACGTGAAGATTATATCTTATGGGATGAATTGGATCACGCTTCTATCATAGAAGGTGCTCGAGTATCTTATTCTACCAAACTTAAGTTCCGTCACAACGATATGGATTCTTTGGAAAAGCAACTTCAAAGATGTGAACCGGATAAGGTTAAACTAATCGTTATTGATGGTGTGTTCAGTATGGAAGGGGATGTGGCACATCTTCCTGAAATAATTGAATTAGCAAAAAAATATAATGCAAGTGTAATGGTTGACGAAGCACACAGTCTAGGTGTGTTAGGAAGCGATTATAGTGGAAAAGGACTTGTCGATCAATGTGGACTTGTCGATGATGTCGAGCTCATTATGGGAACTTTCAGTAAATCGCTAGCTTCGATTGGCGGCTTCATTGCAGGTAACGAAATAATACTTGATTATCTACGTCACAATTCCCGTCCATATATCTTTACCGCGAGTGCTACTCCTGCTGCAACAGCTGCAGCCAGCGCAGCATTGGATATCATAATATCTGAGCCGGAAAGAATAAAAGCATTGTGGGATATTACGCATTATGCATTAGATGGCTTCCGTGAGCGCGGATTTGAAATAGGGCACACATCTACACCTATTATACCTCTATTTATCAGAGATAATGAGAAAACATTCCTGATTACAAAACTTCTTTTCGAAGAAGGCATATTTGTAAATCCTGTAGTATCTCCGGCTGTTGCGCCAAGCGATACTTTGATTCGCTTCTCACTGATGGCTACGCACACAAAAGAGCAGGTAGACATTGCTTTTGAGAAAATAGAATCAATATTCAAAAAAATGGGAGTATTATTACATGCAAAAGCCTAAAAAAGGGTAGAGCAAAAGAATATACTTCAAATATAAAATAAGAAAACCCTCTGTCCGTTAAAAGATAGAGGGTTTTTCCTTTCTTCGAATATACTTATGAGAAAGTCTATCTTTTTAATAACCTTATTGGTTTTTACGACCTCAATATTTGCACAAACCTATACAGTTTCTGGAGGGTTGGGAACACCTTACGCTTATAAAAAAGAATCAGGTCAAAGCCTTACCGGTACAGGCATAGAAGAAGTATATCTATTCAACACTTTTGCAGGCGCTACAATAAAGTATAGTTCATCGGCTATTTCGGTCAGATTTTACAAATACAAACAATCTTTTGGAAATAAAACACAAATTCCGGACTCCGATATCTCAATAACATCTATCAACGGAAACTCTACATATACTGTATCAAATCTGGAAGATGGATACGGCTATTTTGCAGAAGACAATAATATTGCCAAAAGCGCTGTTTGGATTATTGATTATAACCAACATAAATCAATATTAAGATCCATCGAAGCCCGAGAAAATGATGACAAATGCCAATTTCTTAAATTACTAGTTGGAAAAACAGAAGATAAACTATTCTTCTATACAACAAACGGAAGCAGAAGAGAAATCCCCCGAAAGTATACTGTGAGCTACGACATTCAAGAATGGGACGAAAACAACAAGGCTTTTATAAAAAGCATAAGAACCTTAAATATAGATACTGAAGAAACAATAGATGCACCTTTAATGAACACCGTTTTCAAACTTAAGGGGGATCAATTTGCAGAATACTTCAAGATACCACATGAGAAGAGTTCGGAAGAGTACAATGCTATTGCTGTAGAAGGACATATTGTAGCAGAGCAAGAAGGGAAAAATAATGGGGAAATAGGAAGTTCTGCACCTGTCACAGTCAACTTATATGGACGGGGAAGTGATGCAGCTTATTTCTATACATGGAGTATATATAACAAGGAAGATACCGCAAACTATATTGTACGCTATACAGGTAGTGATGTAAAAAAATACACCTTCGAAAAAGATGGTAATTACATCGTTAAACTCGAAGTGGCTAATAATGCCGATCAGTCCGCAACCTGCGTTAATATAAGCACTTTAGAACTTAACATAGAAGAATCTGACATTAAAGCCCCTAACTTTTTTTCTCCCGGAGGAACTACAAATGCCGAGTTTAAGGTTTACTACAAATCCATCGTGAAGTTTAAGTGTACCATTTTCAACCGTTGGGGTGTAAAAATATATCAATGGAACGACCCATCGAAAGGTTGGGACGGAAGACACAACGGCAAATATGTTTCTACCGGCGTCTATTATTACGTGATAGAGTATACCAACTCGAAAGGAAGACGTAAAAGTATGGGTGGAGACATAAATGTTCTACGGAGAAATTAGAATAGATCGTTCTCCATCCAAAGCCCATAGATACCAAGACTTTTTTAGAATATACATACTACTTACTATCAGCTTTCACAAGAAATATCTCATCCTTTTGTCGAGAGTTCGGCCCTTTCTATCGATTATTATTTTCTACGAAATAATTTGTATATAATTTTGTTTCGAAAGATAAATCAAAAGACTCTCTATATATAAAAGTCAGAAAACCTGAAAATAAGAATAATACTAACAAAAGATAGGAATAAGTTAATAAGTTAAGTTCAGTAAGATTGAGGAATCAATCTAAAGATAAAAGTGGTCAGGGATGCCCGCTTTTATTTTTTATACTCTTATTAACTCTGTGTTTATTCCCATTTATTTTATCAAAAAACTAAAAATCTATACCTTTATCACAAATTCTTCTACTTAATATAATTCATGTCATGAAAAAAGGTATTTTTTTGATCTTTTGGTTATGTGCAATATCAATCTTTGCACAAAATTCTGTTAGTAACGAATATAAAACGGATAAAGATATATCTTATATCAGCCCGAACGAAAAAGATAATTATCGAAAGGAGCGTTGCAAGCTCGACGTATATTATCCCGTAAATAAGAAAGATTTCCCTGTTGTTGTATGGTTTCACGGCGGAGGACTCGAAGGTGGAGAAAAAGGAATACCTAACGAACTAAAGAATAAAGGTATTGCTGTAGTAGCTGTTAACTACCGTCTGAGCCCAAAAGCAACAAATCCGGCTTATATCGAAGATGCTGCGGCATCCATTGCCTGGGTATTCAATAATATAGCATCTTACGGAGGCAGCACCAATGATATTTATGTATCGGGGCATTCGGCAGGAGGATATCTGACCCTGATGGTCGGTTTAGATAAAAGTTATCTTGAAAAATATGGAGTAGATGCCGATAAGATAAAAGGACTTATACCTATTAGTGGACAAACAAATACACATTTCACCATCCGAAAAGAAAGAGGCATACCATATAATATCCCAATTATTGACGAATACGCTCCTCTGAATAAGGCAAGAACCGGTATCCCTCCCACTTTACTAATTACAGGTGATCGTAAACTCGAGTTAACAGCCAGATACGAAGAAAATGCGCATTTAGAAGCTATTCTAAAATCGCTGAATAACAAAGATGTTGTATTATATGAGCTACAAGGATTCGATCATGGCAACGTATATGCTCCGGGATGTTATTTGATGCTGGACTGGATAAAGAAACACAGTAAATTATAATATAGTAAGTAAGTGATTAAAAGTGTTTTTCGTTATTTCCTTGTCAGTTTTTAATATCCTCAAGAAAATGAGATTCTTCATTACATTTAGGAATGACAAAGAGAATAATATTGATAGCGAAAAACACTTTTAATCTACTACAGGAAAACTTACTTTCCTCTCTTAAAGGTATAAGAATGACCTTGTTGAGTCATTATATCATATTCGTAAACTTTATACAACAGAGGATATTGAGGATTTATTTCCTTCGATACCAACGGCTCTTTTATATCAGCCGTTTTATATAGCGGATTAGTATTCATACCTCTTGCCTCCTGCAATCCATCACCGCTTAATGGCACATAAGAGCGAAGGCGCATATTTCCGCCTAGTTTAGATGTAATTGTTACAGAAGAGATCTCACCATCACTCCAATCCATCGATGAAATTTCGAAACCGCCGCGAGCCACTAACCCTTTAACACTTCCGTTCTTCCACTTATCAGGCAAAGCCGGTAGTAAATGTATTGCTCCATCATGACTTTGCAGAAGCATCTCTGCTACCCCCGCAGTGAATCCAAAATTTCCATCTATCTGAAATGGCGGATGGGCATCAAACAGGTTCGGATAAGTACGCCCATCGTTATTACCCGGCTCTACCAAAGATAGCATATTCGAAATAATTTTATAGGCATGATTACCATCGAGCAGACGTGCCCAGAAATTAATTTTCCAACCTATCGACCAGCCTGTAGCCATATCTCCACGATAGAGAAGTGAGTTTTTTGCCGCCTGAAAAAGCGTTGGATGTGAATATGGCGAAATCTGATTGCTTGGGTATAACCCATACAAGTGAGAGACATGACGATGATCATTCTTCGGATCGTCCCAATCTCCCAACCATTCCTGCAATTGATTGTATTTCCCTATCTGCATAGGTGCAAGGCGAGAAATCATATTCTCGAGTTTTTGATTATACGCTTCATCACTTACGCCTAAGGTTTTGGATGCCTCCAGAGCATTGTTAAGCACATCAAATACAATTTGATTATCCATCGTAGATCCTGCCGTTATACTCGTATTTTTTCCAGGAGGGCCTTGTTCGGGAGAGGTAGACGGTGATGTTACCATCCATTTATATGTAGGATGTTCCACCAAAAAATCGAGAAAGAAATCTGCTGCACCTTTTAGCACAGGGTATGCTTCTTTTAAGAAATTTTTGTCTCCTGTATATAAATAATGTTGCCACATGTGCTGACTCAGCCATGCCCCTCCATTAGGCCACATACCATGAAATGCTCCATCTACAGGACCTGTAGTACGCCAAAGATCCGTATTATGATGCGCAACCCAGCCATTCGCATTGTACATTACCTTTGCAGTCTCCTGCCCTGTCACCGCCAACTCTTTTAACATCTGGAAAAGAGGTTGATGTGTTTCACTTAGATTGGTAACCTCTGCAGGCCAATAGTTCATCTCCGTATTGATGTTAATAGTGTATTTACTATCCCAAGGCGGCACTAATTGGTCATTCCATATTCCTTGCAGATTAGCTGGTTGCCCTCCCGGTTGGGATGAACTAATAAGCAGATAACGCCCAAACTGGAAAAGTAGGGTAACCAGACTTTGATCTTTTCCTTCTTTGAAGTTTCTAACTCTTACATCTGTTTCTTCAAGAATACTGTCCGATTTTCCCAAATCTAATGAGACCCGATCGAATTGTTTTTTATAGTATTTTATATGATCTGCTAACGCTTTGTCATAGGGCTTCGATATTGCGGTTTTCAAAAAATGAGTAGCCCTAGTTGATTCATTAGCACTCACATCTTGGTAGTTTACAAAATTAGTGGCTATAGAAATGTAGATAATAACCGAATTGGCAGCTTTTACTGAGAGTTTGTTACCCTCAACTTTTACACTCCCTCCTTCAGCTTTTATTTGAGTTTGGTTTTCGAACCGAATCACGCCTTTTATTCCTTCGTGTTCTGCCCCCATACCTTTGAGAATAAGCTTATCCCCCTTAGCTTGAACTTTATAATCTTTTACAGGAGAGTCATATCCTGCTGTGAAACTAATACTATTCGCCTTATCAGCTGTGATTTTCATAACAATTACATTATCAGTAAAAGAAGAGAATATCTCACGAGTATAATTAATGTCATCTACGGTATATTTTGTCGTAGCTACAGCTGTAGCCAAATCAAGCTGTCTTGAATAATTAGAATATTTATTATGTCCTGCAAAATCTAAATATAGACTTCCTATTGTTTGATAGGGCATACCATTATGCGGAGTTCTCATATTTTTTTCCAACAAAGCCTCTGCTTCTTTTTCTTTTCCGGCAAAGATAAGAGAGCGCACCTCATCCAACACTTTTAACATATTGGGGCTATCATTTCTGTGAGGCCCTCCTCCCCACATCGTTTCCTCATTGAGCTGGAGCTGTTCTCTTGCAGGATTTCCAAAAACCATTGCACCCAACCGAGAATTTCCCAAAGGCAATGCTTCTACCCACTCCTTAGCCGGACACTTATAGAAAAGCTTAGTGTCTTCAGCTTTACAAAAAATAGTACTTAAAGTAAAAATTGATAAAAACAAAAGGTATTTCTTCATGATATTTACAAGTATTCATTCGAGAACAAAGAAAAAGCTTATATATTAAAAATCAAATTAATGCAGACTTAATATCTTATTAAAAAAAGGAGATTACCCAAATTTTACTGCTTTTGCATCAAAAAAGACCCATTTTTCATGTAATCATCGGTTAATATCGCATTTTAATTACATTTTAATACTCCTATTAACACCTAGCGACGTATTTTTTTAATTGCCCTCACATTACTTTGTGATATAAAAATATCATAATCATTAATACCAATGAAAAATATCATAAATCCGGAGATAAAATTATTTCGACATATATGTTAATAAACATTCTTTGAATAGAAAATATAAATCTTAATTCTTTATACGAATGGTATATGTTTACTTTGTACTCGAAATTAAATAAATGCCAACTTAAATTAAAACTTATCATGAAGCTTAGAAATGCATTCACCATTGTTTTTATTTCTATTTTATCAGCTTGTACAGCTAGTAACAACAGCGGTGTCAACAAGCAGCCGGTAGATTATGTAAACCCTTATATGGGAAACATCAGTCACCTATTGGTACCCACCTATCCGACCATCCATCTGCCCAACAGTATGCTTCGGGTTTACCCCGAACGTGCCGATTTTACAAGTGATATGATTAAAGGCTTGCCTCTGATTATTACTAGTCACAGAGGTAGTTCGGCCTTCAACCTGAGTCCTTATCAGGGTGATAAAGCCAAAATAAAACCTGTTATATCCTACAGCTACGATCGTGAAAAGATCACGCCGTACAGTTATGAGGTTGACTTGGACGATCAACAAACGCATATCCAATACGCACTTTCTCACCAATCCGCTATTTATCAGATAGACTATACTTTGCCCAACACTCCTGCTTACCTGATACTCAATTCGCGTAACGGAGCGATAAGGACAGACGGAAATACAGTAAGCGGATACCAAAAACTGGCGAATAATACGAATGTCTATATATATCTGGAAACAGAACAAAGCCCTGTACTTACAGGAGTATTGAAAGACAATGTAATCAACGACAAAGAAAAAAGTGCCGAAGGCAGCAATGCCTGTGTCGTATTATATTATGGAGATAATGCACAAACTTTGCGCTTACGCTACGGGGTATCTTTCATCAGTGAAGAACAGGCAAAAGATAACCTACGCAGAGAACAAAAAGATTATGAGGTGAAACTGCTGGCCGATAAAGGCCGCAAAATATGGAATGACGCTTTAGGCAAAATCAAGGTTAATGGAGACAATGATACAGACAAAACGGTATTCTATACTTCTCTCTACCGTTGCTATGAACGTCCGGTATGCATCAGCGAAGGCGGTCGTTACTTTAGTGCTTTCGACGGGAAAGTACATGAAGACGCGGGTAAACCGTTCTTTACTGACGACTGGATCTGGGATACATATCGTGCGACTCATCCTTTGCGTGTAATGATCGATGCTGAGGAAGAAGTGAATATCATTAATTCATACTTATTGATGGCTGAACAAATGGGTAACAACTGGATGCCTACCTTCCCTGAGATTACAGGCGATTCTCGCCGGATGAACTCGAACCATGCTGTAGCTACAGTTATAGATGGCTATGCAAAAGGGTTAAAAGGTTTTGACTTGGAAAAGGCATATATCGCATGCAAAAAAGGAATCGAAGAAAAAACGCTTATTCCATGGTCGGGAGCTCCTGCCGGATGGCTAGATGAGTTTTATAAAGAAAAAGGATATATTCCGGCGTTATATCCGGGCGAAAAAGAAACGGTAGCAAATGTTAGCCCTTTCGAAAAAAGACAACCGATAGCCGTAACCCTTGGCACTGCATACGATCAATGGTGCTTGTCGCAAATAGCCAAAGCCTTGGGAAAAGAAGATGAAGCAAAGTATTATCTGAAGAGTTCTTACAACTATAGAAATGTCTACAATGCAGAAACAGGCTTTTTCCACCCGAAAGATAAAGAAGGGAAATTTATAGAACCGTTCGATTACCGCTTCTCGGGAGGCATGGGTGCACGAGATTATTACGGAGAAAATAACGGCTGGGTTTATCGTTGGGATGTACCTCATAATGTGGGGGACCTTGTAAGTCTGATGGGAGGAAACGAACAATTCATAAAAAATCTGGATCAAACTTTTAACGAACCTCTTGGACGTGGCAAATACGAATTTTATGCACAATTGCCCGATCATACAGGAAATGTAGGACAATTCTCTATGGCCAACGAACCAAGCCTTCATATTCCTTATCTGTACAACTATGCCGGACAACCGTGGAAAACACAGAAACGTATTCATACTTTATTGAAGCAGTGGTTTAGAAACGACCTGATGGGCGTTCCCGGCGATGAAGACGGAGGAGGAACATCTGCTTTTGTGGTATTCTCTATGATGGGATTCTATCCAGTTACTCCGGGTATGCCTGTTTATAATATTGGAAGCCCCATGTTTTCTCAAGCTAGTATGACATTGAGCAATGGTAAAGTATTTGAAGTAGTAGCTCAAAACTATTCCGAAGACAACAAGTATATCCAATCGGCCACGCTCAACGGAAAAGAGTGGAACAAACCTTGGTTCAATCATTCGGATATAGAAAATGGCGGCAAGCTTGTATTAATAATGGGCAACAAGGCGAATAAAGCATGGGGAGCAAACCAAGCTCCACCTTCAGCCGAGAAACTATAAAAAGTCATTTCTCTCTGTGATGCTAAATAATATAAAACATCACAGGGAGAATATAAAAATCAATACAATCATGAAAAAAGCACTCATTACACTTTTCATTCTCACCTTTTGCAGTCAGCTTGCTGCACAAAATTATCAGCGTACATCTCAAGGTATCAAGGCTGATGTAAATTCAACAAACATTGAAATTGAATTTTTTAATTCTAAAATCATAAGGATTTTAAAATATCCACAGGGAGAAATCCCAAACAAAAAAAGCCTCTCGGTGATTAAAGAACCTGAAAGCACAAATTTTCAAATACAAGAATATAACAATGTGATAACATTAACTTCATCAGAGGTTATTGTTACCCTAAACCTCAAGACCGGAGATGTATTATTTAATGGTACTGACACGAGACCTTTTATCGCAGAGAAGAATAGCTCTTCCATCTTTACGCAAAAAAACTACGAGAGCGGTAAGTCTTACGAAGTACAACAAACATTTCTATTAGATAAACAAGAGGCCATTTACGGGCTGGGACAGCATCAACAAGGACATATGAATCAACGCGGACAAGAGATAGAGCTTCGCCAGAGAAATACGGAAATAGCAATACCAATTATTCATTCGGTAAAAGGATATGCTATTTTCTGGGATAATTACTCCCCTACAATGTATAAAGATTCGGCAGAAGGATTGTCTTTTACTTCAGCTTCGGGTAAATGTATTGATTATTATTTTATGTATGGACAAAATGCTGATGGTGTCATTGCACAGATAAGAGAATTGACAGGGCAGGCTCCAATGTTTCCGTTATGGACATATGGATTTTGGCAAAGCCGCGAACGATACACATCGCAAGATGAACTACTGGATGTAGTAAAAAAATACCGCAGTCTAAACATCCCTCTTGACGGCATTGTGCAGGACTGGCAATACTGGAGCACTGACAACAAGCAGTGGAACGCTGTAGAATTTGGAAATCCGACTTTCCCTAATCCTCAGAAAATGATAGACGATGTGCACAAAATGAATGCACATATAGCCATCTCCGTTTGGCCATCCTTTGGTCCGAATACAAATATCCATAAAGAACTGAAAAGCAAGAAACTCTTATTCAACTTCGATACATTTCCTCAAGACAATGGAGTAAAAGTATATGATGCATTCAATCCCGAAGGTCGCCAAGTGTATTGGGATTTCATGAATAAAAATATATTCTCTATCGGTATGGACGGTTGGTGGCTAGATGCCACAGAGCCAGAATATAATGTGAGTGAAAAATCTTTTAATGAGACTACACATCTTGGATCATACAGAGACGTAGCAAATGCTTATCCACTGGCATCTGTTGGTGGTGTGTACGACAACCAACGCAAGACGATGTCAGAAAAGCGCGTATATATACTTACCCGCTCAGCCTTTGCAGGACAGCAACGCTATGGAGCAAACTCCTGGTCGGGAGATATCGATTCTCGTTGGCAGGTGCTTCGCAATCAAATTTCGGCAAGCCTAAACTTCTCTCTTTGCGGAATTCCTTACTGGAACACAGACATAGGAGGTTTCTGGGCAGGGCGTGTCTATCCGAAAGGGGTTGAAGATAGAGCATTCCATGAATTATATGTGCGTTGGATGCAGTTCGCTACATTTACGCCGATGATGCGTTCGCATGGAACAAATACTCCCCGAGAGATATATCTGTTCGGCAAAAAAGGAGATTGGGCTTATGATGCTCAGGAGAAATATATCAATCTTCGTTATAGCCTCTTGCCATATATGTATTCTATTGGTCATGACATTACAGCAAATGCAGGCTCTATGATGAGAGCTTCAAGCATGGATTTTGCTAAAGACAAAAAAGTACATAATATAGATAATCAGTTTATGTTTGGTAAGTCAATACTAGTTGCACCTGTAACAGACTCGATGTATGTAAACCGTATAAACGGCAGCATTGTAGAAGATTTCAATGCAGTAAAATCTCGAAAAGTATATTTGCCGGAAGGAGCCGACTGGTATGATTTCTGGACAGGAGAAAAGCTTAACGGAGGACAGGAAGTCAGCAAAGCAGCACCAATAGATATTATTCCACTATATATAAAAGCGGGCACTATACTCCCATGGGGCCCGAAAGTACAATATGCAGAGGAAAGAAAATGGGATAATCTTAAGCTATTTGTTTATCCCGGAAAAAATGCTGAATTTGTACTATATGAGGATGAGAACAACAACTATAATTACGAAAAAGGGATCTATTCAACAATTACAATCAAATGGAATGACAGAACGGGGGTATTGACTATAGGAAAGAGAGCAGGAGAATTTCCAGGCATGTTGAAATCCAGATCTTTTAATATTACAGTAATAGAGGAAGGAAAAAGCATAAATATTACTTCACAAACCGATAAAGAAATTCTATATCAAGGTGAAGAAATGAACATTAAGCTTTAGTATCAAGAAAGATTTAAGAAGGTCTGACTTACTCTTTTGATTTTCATTCCTCCATGCTAATATAAAAGGAAATAAATGCACAGCATGAAATATATACTTATTCTCTGTCTTTTTATCTCTCAGATAATAGTTAATGCTCAAACAAAAGTAGTCTGCGTGGGAGCGAGTATTACGGAGGGGGCGTTAACAACTGATCCGAAAAGAGATTCGTATCCAGCACAGCTCGCACACCTTTTAGGTAATAATTACGAAGTGATCAATTGTGGAATAAGTAGTTGTACCATGCTTCGCAATGGAGATCATCCCTATTGGAATACCCAAGCCTATAAGAAAGCTTTAGATAGCAATCCTGATATCGTGTTTATTGATCTAGGAGGAAATGACGCCAAAGCTATTAATCGAGTTTACATGAATGAGTTTGCAAAGGATTGTAGCGATATGGTAAAATCCTTTAAAAGTCTGCCATCAAAACCACGAATTATCCTGATGCTTCCCTTTGTTTCCTTCGAAACAGACTCGAACCAAATATGGGATCCCATTATTGTGAACGATATTATTCCAATTATTCAGCAGGTAGCATACAATGAAGATATAGAAGTATTGGATATGCATTCGTTATTAATAAACAGACCTGATTTATTTCCGGACAAGATACATCCGAATGACGAAGGCTCAAGAATTATTGCTAGCAGGTTATATGAGCAAATTACATTAAAAACAGAAAAATCTTTTGATGTTCTGGCGAAACTAAAAACAGCACATACTATAAATAATTTCAAAGGATACGTATCGATAGATTTTAAGTTAAGAGGTCGTGATTGTAAAGTTGTTAAACCTAAAACTACAGCTCAGGGAAAACCGTGGATATGGCGCGCCCGCTTCTGGGCACACGAGCCACAAACGGATATAGCTCTACTCGAAAGGGGCTATCATCTGGCATACTGCGATGTTGCCGAACTGATGGGAAATGAGGAAGCACTTTCTATATGGAGTGAATTCTACAAACTGTCAAGCAATGCAGGTTTATCAAAAAAAAGTGTAATGGAAGGTATGAGCCGTGGTGCAATGTATTCATTTTGCTGGGCAGCGGCCAATCCGGATAAAGTTAGTTGCATATACGTAGATAATCCTTTGCTCGACTTCCGCTATTTAGCAGATAGAAATGGAGATTTAGATGAAATGACGGAAAACTTCATACAAGCATACAATCTGAAAAGGAAAGCGGATATACGTACATTTAAAGGAAGCCCAATAGATAAGATAAAAGAAATAGTAAATGGAAGATACCCTATTCTTATACTTTGTGCCAATCAGGATGAAGCTGTACCTCCAAGTCAAACGATCGAGTTTGAAAGAAAAATAAAAGAAGCGGGTGGAGATATCACCGTAATGATGAAGGATGGCTTCAAACATCACCCACATAGTCTTTCTAATCCTGCACCCATTGTTGACTTCATACTAAAAGCAAATAGAAAATAAATAAGTCGTAAATAATTCATAACACTAACCTAAATGAAAAAAGGTCTCTTCACCCTATACATCGCTGTATTTTCTCTGTTATCCTGCAATAGCTATAGTCAGAAAAATCCGTTTATAAAACAAATGTATACTGCTGATCCTTCGGCTCGGGTATGGAATGATGGACGTCTGTATGTATATGCATCGCATGATATCGCCCCGCCTCAAGGGTGCGACCTGATGGATCAATATCATGTATTCTCTACAGATGATATGATAAACTGGGTAGATCATGGCGAAATACTTCGCTCGACTCAAGTATCCTGGGGTAGACCTGAAGGGGGTTTTATGTGGGCTCTCGATTGTGTTTATAAAAACGGCACGTATTATTTTTATTTTCCGCATCCAAGCGAATCGGATTGGGACAAAAGTTGGAAAATTGGAGTGGCAACAAGTAAATTTCCTGCAAAAGACTTTGTGGTACAAGGATACGTAAAAGGAATGGAGGCTCATATCGACCCGAATGTATTTATTGATGATGATGGGCAAGCATACATATATCAAGGTGGTGGTGGTATATGCCTCGGAGGTAAGCTCAAAGACAATATGATGGAAGTAGATGGTAGCCTTCAGAAGATGGAAGGTCTTTATGATTTCCATGAAGCGGCATGGGTACACAAGCGTAATGGTATTTATTATCTATCTTATTCAGACAATCATGATAACAATTGGAATGATGGAGTAAAAGGAGACAATCGCATGCGATATGCAACGAGCAATAGTCCACTAGGACCTTGGAAGTCTCAGGGCATTTATA
Organism: Dysgonomonas sp. 37-18; assembly: GCF_001899125.1. Classification (NCBI taxonomy): domain Bacteria; kingdom Pseudomonadati; phylum Bacteroidota; class Bacteroidia; order Bacteroidales; family Dysgonomonadaceae; genus Dysgonomonas; species Dysgonomonas sp. 37-18. The sequence continues at coordinate 96,433 of NZ_MKVC01000024.1, forward strand.
TGGAACCAACAAATAGCTATACGAACCATGGATCGATAGTAGAATACAAAGGTCAGTGGTACTCTTTCTACCATGATAGTTCCTTATCTGAAAAAAATGGAGAATTTAATGATTGGCTACGATCAGTATGTGTAGATAAGCTTTATTATAATGCTGATGGTACAATACAAATGGTAAATCAAACAAAGTAATTGATACGAAGTACAACAAACTTTTCTATTGGATATATAAAACAAGAATATATTCTCTATCAATATTAGCCGTGGGCGACCGAATGCTATAGCGTTTGATTACAAGGCAATTAAAATTTCACATTAAACAGTTTTTGTCTTTCAATTGTTTTATTATTGAAACACTAAAATTGTTAACTATGAACTCAAAACAATCATTAATTTTACTGGCTATACTTGTTTTACAATTACAAGCGTCAATAAATGCTTGTACAGGTATCACATTAAAAAGTAGCGATGGAAGTGTCGTTGCCGCACGTACTATTGAATGGGCTGAAAGTGTTATGAATACGATGTATGTGGTTGTTCCTCGCCATCAGCAGCTTCAGTCGCTCACACCTTCCGGAATGGATGGAATGAAATTTACTAGCAAATACGGATTTATAGGTTTGTCGGTAGAGCAAAAGGAATTTATGGTGGAAGGTGTCAATGAAAAAGGTCTGTCTGCCGGACTCTTTTATTTCCCTAATTATGGAAAATACCCCTCTTATGATCCATCCCAAAAAGAAAGAAACTTAGCGGATTTCCAATTAGTATCTTATGTACTAGGTGAGTGTGAAACTGTAGATGAAGTTAAAGAAAAACTAAAAAATATACGTGTTACGAATATTGATCCTCGGTCTTCCACTGTACATTGGCGATTCACTGAACCATCGGGGCGTCAGATCGTATTTGAGATAGTAGATGAAATCATGCATTTTTATGATAATCCTTTGGGAGTATTGACCAATTCACCGGGCTTAGAATGGCACTGGACAAACTTGAATAATTATATAAATTTACAACCCGGCACACCTCCAGGACATAATTTTGGCCCTTTGCAAACGAAGTCGCTCGGACATGGAACCGGTTTGTTAGGACTTCCGGGAGATTTTACTCCTCCATCTCGATTTGTTCGTGCTACGTTTTTCCAATTGACTGCTCCACAACAACAGTCTGCACAGGAAAGTGTTTTCCAGGCATTTCATATTTTGAATAATTTCGATATTCCAACAGGTACAGAACAACTATGGGGAAAAGCATCAGCTGATGTACCAAGTGCTACTCAGTTTACAGTGGCCACAGATACACAAAATTGTATCATCTATTATCGAACTATGTATAATAGTAATATCCGTTGCATCAACCTAAAGACCATTGATTTTGAAAATGTAAAATATCACAGTATGCCTTTGGATAGCATAAAGAAGCAACCTGTGGAATCGGTCAATATAAAATCATAAAGTATTCATTAAGTATAAGGATAGTTGCACTTATTCAAATAAGCAAAAATGCTTGTAAAATTGAAATCTTAACTTCTATATTCTGATAAAGAGAAAGTTTAGAATTATTTATTTTCCTCTCTACAAAATTGTTTTGTGGTTTTACTGTTGGTTTACAAAACCCATTGAAACACTACTAAAACAAGGGCATTAAAACAAAAAAAGAGTTACAGTTTCTACTGTAACTCTTTCATTTTAAGTGGTCCCACCTGGGCTTGAACCAGGGACCCCCTGATTATGAGTCAGATTTAAAATATATAATAAATAACTGATTGTTAGCAAATTATATATCTTTATGTAACTCATGGTTTACTGTAGGTTTACAATATTGTTGTAATACCAAACTTTGATTAATACTATTTGATTTATTTTGTACATCCAACCACAATATTAAATAAAAGCCAGATGTACATTTTCTTTAATTCATTTATTTAAACCAACCAATCCATATATATCCTTCAATATTACCGCTTCTTACCAGATAAAAATTGTTATTATGTGGGGCTATGATTTCAACTATATTATTAACTGATTTTCCTACCTGATTTGAGGACATTTCAGGCTTTTCTAGTATTGGTGAATAATCATATACTTTTTGATAACCTCTAAGGTTTGATGTGTCTTTTTTCTTTGGAGTATTACTCTGTGATTTTATTTTCCTATTGTATTTATCAACCTCTTCTAAAATAGCAAAATGAACTTCTCGTATTTGATTATCCATAGCTGCCAAGTTCATATTATAAAACCCTTTAAGCTTTTGATATTGTTTATCCAATGCCTTCAAAAACACTTCATCATCAGTTTGCTTTCTCAATTCAAAGATGCTTTCAATCAAAGCATCAACTTTTGAGGCATTGTTATCATATCGTTCTTTCATCATCATTGCAGGGGCAAGTATCTCATTGGGACTTAACGGTTGATAAGTCGCATAAGATTGTTTATCATACTTATTGATTTGTGAAAAACCAAGAATTGAATTTAGTGTAAAGATGGTAATTAATAATGTTTTCTCCTTCATAGGATAATTATTTTATGTTTGGCTTACTCTCAGAGTTTTCAGCATCTCTCTGTACCACAAAATAAGGCGTGGTACTTGCCTTATTGAATCAGAGGTATAGCCAAACACCCACAACTACAAATAAGTAAGTCCACGCCTAAACGTGAACATCTACTTACATTGCTTTTGTAGTTGTTTGAAATTGGCTATTTTCTGATTACTAAGCAACGAAGCAAACGCTTCATATTTAATTATGTCTTGATTTGTTATTTATCCATAAGCAACGATTATAGTTTTTACAAAAATATAAATTCTTGGCGACTATCAAATCATTTAAAGAATAATAAAAATCTTAACATCTGGCGTGGACTAATTTTTTCCTATCATAATGAAAGATAAAATTCTTTCAATTCAGTAATTACTTTCGATTCCTAGACTTGATATAAGCTAAAAGAAACTTTATAAGAATCACTACGATGCCAATTAGCATCCAAATAAACCCGTTTACAGCATTATTTGCCATAATTGCACAGCTTTAGTTAAACATCATGGGGGCTAACCCCTCTTGTCATAACATGGCGGGGGTGTGTTTATGTCTACATGGCTCACAAGCGCACAGTATATTTAGTTTAATATATAAGATTACAAGTGCATGAAGGTATTCTCCTATTACTAAACAAAGATGAGGATATGAATAATCTTGTATTCAAATACAAAAAATCCAATAGAACATATAATTTAATCTATTGGATAGTATTACGATTTTTGTACGATTAGTTGAGGTTTGGAGTAATTCTTGCCATAATCTCTTGGTCTAAATCTTTGCTTTGATAATTCCATGGCTCAGGCTTGAGTTTTGGCTCTATACCAATACACTTAGCCAATTCGTCCATCATAATATTGAATATATATCCATCATTGCCTACTGTAGTTGCAATTGAATCATGTATTGTAAAAACAGGGACTTGTCGGTCTGTTTCAGCCCATATTCTTTTGCAGCATCTGTGGAGTATAATCTCACTCTCAATTGCCTGTAATAGGCATGCTAAACGTGCGTATGGTTTTTCTTCGTTTAGTTCTGGAATAGTCTTTTTTATTATTTTGAATACGTTCATTACTGATGGAAATTTCTCTTTATAATATTTAGTTAGCCAGTAATTTTCATCTTTGGGATTATTCCAGTTACTTGAAAATAAAATTTGGAACATTGCGACTTTGGCTATACCTCTATTAATTTCAATATTTTTTTCATCTTTAACCCATTTTACTATCATTTCATACATTTGCCCTGATGCAACAATATCTTTATATTCATCAAAAATATTAACCTGTAATCCTTGAAGTAAATTTCCCACCATAATGGAGAGGGACTCTCCAGTTGGATTTATATATAGAAAAGGTTGTTTTATATTATTAGGTATAGTGTGGATGTTTATTGGTAATTTTGAGTTTTCGCTCCAAAATTCAGGGTTGAATAATAAACAGGCAAGATAAGGCTGGCTGTTACTAATATCAATGGCAACTAACTGTTGATTATCGTATGTTAAGAAGCTTCTGTAATCCTTTTGCATATTGGTTAATGCAGAATGTAGGCGATGCACATTATTGTCAATCTGAGCTTTAAAATTGTGGATTTTGAGGGCTTCAAGGTTATATAAAATAGCTCTATATTGGTCTTTAGGGTCTTTCTTTTTACCTGTATCTTTATTTAAATCCCAACTTTCTTTGCCTAACTCATTTTTTTTGTTCAAAAGTAAATCTGCATACAGTTCTGCTTTAGCATAGTCAAGATTTATTTTCTTTTGCTCGTACCAATATGTCAAGTAGGGATAGTTTTGTATAGTATTTTCGTCATTTCCTGCTTTATCTTTTTTTACATATATTGGGTTAACCGTTTTTAAATTACCTTTTTTATCAAATGCTTTTCTGTAATAATGTATTCTTGGTTTTGAGTTGTTGTATTTTTCAGCCCATTTATAGCCCCTTGAATGAACTTTTGGCAAGTAATAAGGGTCACATTCTATCACGCCTGTACTTTCCAGATAGTCAAGATAAAACCTGTAATCTGTTACCTTTTCATTAAGCCTTCTAGCATTGATAGGCACAAATCCATCCTCTCTTATCAAATCTTTATTTCTGGCAGGAATAGAGCTTAATAAACCCAATATGTAAATTATTTTATCAGGATCAAAACGTAAATTATATTTTGTTTCATCAAAGCCATATTCTAAAGGTGGGTATTGCTGTAAATGTATATCAAGGTCAAAATTACTTGCTAACATGGCATAGTGTCCTGATGTGGCAAAAGTAACAACTATCTTGCTTGTCTTTAAACCCTTTAGAGAAATCTCATTATAACTATTATTACCTAAACCTAACAACTTCTTAATCCAACGAATCTTATCCATTATGCTGGGAAAAACAATTTGACATTTTAACAAAAGTAATAAAATATGAGAAGTGAATATTCGTATTTTGCTGCAAATATCACTCCTCATATAATAATATTTAAATCAACTAAGTAAGACCATTCCGATAAGAAACAGCAATCTCTGATTATAATAAATTCTTCATTGCTTCATCAATCTGACTATTTTCAAAACTATCTAGATAAATTTGAGTTATCTTCTCAGAGCTATGCCCTAGAGATTCACTTATAATAGAAGTATTTACTCCAGACCGTTTTAAAACAGTGGCATATGTGTGTCTTGCAACATACGTTGTTAAGTTGATCGGTAATTTTAATTCTTCTCCTATTATTTTTAGACTTTTATTGATTTTAGCCATTACCTTATGTAGTCTATTAGCCTGTTGTATATCTGTTTCATGTATTTTTGATAAGATAGGGAATAAATATATATTAGCTTCTCCCTCATATTTTTGTATGATATTCAAAACCTTTGCTTGCAATGGAACTTTGATAAGTTTTTTAGTCTTCTTTCGGGTGTAAATAAGTCTATTGTCAACTATATCATTCCTCGTTAGATAAGCAATATCTTTAAAATTTATTCCTGCACATAGATAAGAAAAATAGAATAGATCTATTGCAAGCCTTGTGTATTTATTATCACTTTGGTAGCTTATTATCTTTTCTATCTCACCTTTTGTTATGGCTCTCTTTATGGTTTCTGTATGTAATTTCGCCACCTTAAAGCTCCTGAAAGGATAATGTTCTTGTTTGACTATATTATCTTCAATAGCCCTATTATAAATGGCTCTAAGGGTTCTAAATCTAACTCCAATTGAATTTTCTGCTAGACCTCTACGTCTTAACCAAACTTCATAATTCTTTAGCCAAGTAGTGTCAATATCTGAGAAAAGTATATCTAAATGATGGTTAAAATCTATTAGAGAGCTGTTTAGCTCTTTGAAAGTCGATGCATATTTTAATCTTCCCTGCTGTCTTAATTGTGCAATGTGTATATCGAATAATTGTTGAACTGTACATTTGTTTGATACACCATTAACTTTGTCTATCAGATTGGCTATTGTAAACTCTCTATTAGTCGCTTTAAGGTCTAATATATGTTCAGTATAGAGGCTTGTCTTCTCATTAATAAGCTTCTGAATAAGGTCTTTGTTAGGGCAATTTCTTTTAGGTCTATTCTTTTCAGCATCCCAATGTTGAGGTAGTATAGACACTCCTAAACTAAGATATTTTCTTTTACTCTCTTTGGATATACAAATCATAAGAGGATGCTCTCCATTTAAAAGTGTCTTTGATTTGTAACACAACACATTAACTGTACAACTCATGTCAATTTCTGGTTTACAGTTGGTTTACAAACCTTATCAAAAACCCTCTAAACCATAGGTCTAAAAACAAGAAAAGAGCTACAGTAGAAACTGTAACTCTTTCATTTTTAAGTGGTCCCACCTGGGCTTGAACCAGGGACCCCCTGATTATGAGTCAGATGCTCTAACCAACTGAGCTATAGGACCTGATTTTCGGAGGTTATCCCGAAATCGGATGCAATATTACTGCTTTTTAGCGAGACTAGCAAGTTTTTGAGTAAAAAAACTACCAGAAGATTTATCACTCAAACCATGATAGAAACTAAGAAACTTTGTATCAACGTGATAAAATTGAACTACAAAAACATTTGTTGGTAATTTTTTTACTATCGGAGAAAAGATAAGCCGCTAAACAACAAACAAGCCACTATAAATATATAAAATAGTACTACTGTCCCCTTTGTTTCTCCTAGTGCAAAGAAATGAGATAATAGGAATGATCCCACTCCCATAAAAATATACAGACTCACTTGAGGTGTTATATTTATAAAGATAGAGAACAACAAAGATAAGACTGTGAAAAATATCAATAACGATAAATATGCCCTTATTTTTATTTTATCCTTATGCCTGTTAAGAAAATTATCTCCAATGATAATACTCAAAAAAAGAATTATAAAAATAAGAGAAGCCCATATAGCAATATCAAAACGGAGAAAAGGAAACATAACTAACTGTTGAGAACTGCTATAATGTAGAAAAGGAGAAAGAAATTCGTTTAGATTGTCCGTAAGAAGATAAAAAGAGAATGTAGGGAAATATACTATAAAGACTCCCAAAAAGGATGCTAATAAGGATCTAAAACTAAAACACCTCATTATTACAAGGGCAATCCATGTTAATGGAACAAAGAGTAATAAAAAAGGCGTAAACAGACTTCCTAAAGAAAGCATAAACGCTATTTTAAATGCAGCGACAGATCTTTCGGAGTGATTATAAGAGGCGAATAATATAGATACTGTAAAAAGCATGAATAATACCCCAATATACGCCGGAGATATCCACACCAACGAAGGGTGACAGCTAAACAATAAAATTATAATGGCGGGAGGCAACAGAGTCCTCCGCCTTATCAGTACAAAATCAGTATTGATATGAGCAGTCAATACAGCCATTGCAGATACAATAATACTACTACCTGCCAATGAATATAATGGATTACCCGAAAAGAAATCGAGCAGTTGCCAAAGATACCCTCCTTCCATATTTGAAGGCATAGCATTTGATGATACTACAAATGCTATCCTCATACATACTGCGAAAATAATAGAGATTATAAGAAATCCCTTTCCTTCCGCAATATGACTTTTATAAAATCTAGGAATAGCTGCCATTTTATTTGAGATCGAAACCTATATCTTTCCTATAGTATTTTTTATCATAAGATATTACATCTGCATTCTTGAAGGATAGAGACAAGGCTTCATCCTTGGTTTCTCCATATGAGCTTATTGCAATAACACGTCCTCCGTTTGTCAACACCTTATTATTTTCAAGCTTTGTTCCGGCATGAAATAAGATACTATCTTTTACCTTATCCAAACCCGACATTTCTTTATTTTTCTCATAGTCTCCCGGATAACCACCCGATACAAGCATCACGGTAACAGCATAGCGACTATCTATTTCCAACAATTTACTTTCCAATGTACCTGTTGCAACACCTTCTAACAAAGAAACAAAATCAGACTTTATCCGCAACATGACAACTTCAGTTTCAGGATCACCCATACGTACATTATATTCAATTACCATAGGTTCCCCTTTGACCTCTATTAAGCCTAAGAATATAAATCCTTTATATACAATTTTATCCTTTTTCAGCCCCTCTATTGTTGGAATAACAATACGGTCTTCTACTTTTTTCATGAATACATCGTCAGCAAACGATACCGGCGACACAGCACCCATTCCTCCGGTATTCAGCCCCGTATCTCCTTCGCCAATTCGTTTATAATCTTTGGCTACAGGTAGTATTTTATATGAATCTCCATCCGTTAACACAAATACAGAACATTCTATTCCCGACAAAAACTCTTCTATAACAACAGTTTTACTAGCATCGCCAAACATCCCCGAAAGCATTTCTTTTAGCTCTTGTTTCGCTTCCTCTATATCTCTTATTATAAGTACACCTTTTCCGGCGGCTAATCCATCTGCCTTCAACACATACGGAGCCTCTAGCTCTTCTAAAAATAAATAAGCTTCGTCCAATTCATCTAATGTAAAGCTTTTATATCTGGCTGTGGGAATATTATGACGCATCATAAATTGCTTAGCAAAATCCTTGCTACCTTCAAGTTGTGCTCCTATCTTAGAGGGGCCTATAACCGGAATATCTTTAATATCATCATCATTGACGAAGAAATCGTATATTCCTCTTACAAGTGGCTCTTCAGGACCTACAACAACCATATCTATCTTATTCTCTAATACGAATTGTTTTATCTCAGGAAAATCAGTGGGCAATAAGTTTACGTTTACAGCTATTTCATGAGTTCCTGCATTGCCGGGAGCCACATAAAGCTTCTGAACCTTATCGCTTTGCTTAATCTTCCATGCCAATGCATTTTCACGACCTCCGTTTCCTAATAATAATATATTCATAATTAAAAAGATAATATTTTGTTGTATTCTTAGCTAGATTCACTTAATAATAGGTGTCTCAACACAAGAAGAGTACCATGACACGTTAATTATTTGAGCAGCAAAGATACATGATTATTTTCTTAACATGAAATCAGAAATATTTATTGTAAGTTTGTACCCCTAAAAAAATGAAAATAGAAAGAATGCAAGAGGAAAAAGGAATCTTTAAGAGAGCAGAGCTATTACTGGGTGACAAATTGATGAACAAGATATCTTCGGTAAGAGTTATTTTATTCGGTGTAGGAGGAGTTGGTAGTTGGTGTGCCGAAAGCCTGATTCGATCAGGAATAAGACATCTTACTATCGTTGACTCCGATAAAGTTTGCGAGACAAATATAAACAGACAACTTATGGCTACAACAAAAACTATTGGACAGCGTAAAGTAGAAGTATTAAAGTCTCGATTGCTCGACATCAACCCCGATGCAGAAATAGAAATTATTGCTCAGGTATATAGCGAAGAAACTTCTGATTCTTTCAACCTTCAATCTTACGACTATATAATTGATGCGATAGATAGTCTGAAACATAAGGTACATTTAATTCGCACAGCAACACGGACTAAAGCTAAATTATTTTCTTCGATGGGTGCTGCCTTAAAAATGGATCCAACCCGAATTAAAGTTGCTGAGTTTTGGAATGTAAAAGGCTGTCCGCTCGCTGCAGCCCTTCGTCGAAAAATGAAACAAGGAGAAAAACCGTGGAAAAAATTCAAATGTGTATATAGTGACGAAGTTTTAGAGAACAAAGGCCTGAAGTATGAACATGATGAGTCAAAGAGCTCAGAATTACTAAAACAAGACAATCCGAGCGTGAAAGCTCAGACCAATGGTACGCTGGTTCATATCACAGCTACATTTGGCTTCACCCTAGCAGGGCTTGTTATTCAAGATATCTGCAAAGAATAATTTCAGAGAACACTATAAAATCAGTATTATTTCTCATATTTGTAGTAATAAATTTAAATAAAACTACAATGAATGAATTAATTATTGATTACAATACGCTTTCTTCCACTAAGAAAACTATAAATATCATAACAGGTATTTATTTAACAGGATTTGCTCTTTATTTCTGTATTACAGAAGGGATTTCCGGTGGTTATGGTATATTATTTTTCAGTTCGCTTATAACTTTTATTCTTGCTGCAATACTATTATTAAGCAACACCCTATGGGTTTCGGGAGCTATACTTTCAATCGATAACAATACAGTTAAACCGAATATCTCGGGACAGAGTAAATCTGCAATAGATTGGACAAATGTAAGTAGTTTAAATATTGGTATCAGCTACATTACTTTCTCTCTGAATGGAGGACAAAAACAAAGAAAAATAGATCTCGTTACTTTAAAATACGATGATGTAAAAACAGTAAAAAGCAAACTAGTAGAAATTTGCGAATACAAAAATATCCCTTATCAGAATGATTAAAATCTCCTTCTTATAATAAGATAAGACATACTAATATAAATGAAATACCCTTTAGATACTCAAAATCTAAAGGGTATTTTTATGTATATTCTAATATTAAGAGCGGTGATTAAATATGCCTATTTATCTTTTGTAAACAAAAAAGGAGAGTCTATTATAGCTCTCCTTTCTTATGCTGTTTATCCTTTGTATGCTTGTATCAATAGCAAAAGTCCGCATACAATTAGATGTATACGGACTTTGCGTTTAA
>NZ_MKVC01000025.1:0-106220 GCF_001899125.1 Dysgonomonas sp. 37-18
TTATCCTATTCCAAGAAATTATGTCTTAGAAAACCCAAATATACAGCCTTGAAAAATTTGCCCGACTGTCAGATCTAGTCTAAACTTTTACAAATAATCTCCATAAAAGGATTTAACTATCTGATATACTATCAAAAAAGACGCATTTCATAAAATGCGTCTTTTTTGATAGTATATCTTTATATTTTTATTTATCCATTACTTTTTTGATATCTTCCATCGTAAAACTACCTACGATACGAATAATAGTACATTCGGTATTTTGACTTATAACCATTACCAAGTCTTTGAATTTGTTGTTACCGTCTTTCTGTGCATAAAAATTGATTATCTGATCGCTCTCTCTCACAGACATCAGAGATTCGAATGCCTTATTCTTCTTCAAAGACTCAGCTTCAAGCATCATCTGTTTGACAGAGTTTTTGTTTTCGCTGGTGTATATTTCGAGTTGTTCCAGCTTATTTGCCAAACCTTTTACATTCATACCTCCGGTATCCATATTAGGAACCATAGACAGAAGGGCTTTAGAAATGTATACAGTTGTAATATCCTTGTTGTTAGAGAATCTTTCAAACATTTTATCTTGTGCCTGAACAGCTATAAGACTGAGCATAAACACAAATGCTGTTAGTAATCCTTTTAATTTCATGATTCTTTATCTTTTTTTCTGTTGAAAGTTTTATTTAATATTTCGTTTGTTTTATCCAGATTTGTTGATACTAAAGCCAGTTGATCCATCCCTTTATTGAACTTCGACGATAACAAGACTAGTGCTTCTTGAGCTTCCTTTATCTTTTGCTCATCTGCCTTATCGATAGTCTTATCAATGGTCTGAGCTATAGGTGTCGTTGTTGCCTTCTCCTGTTTGTTGAAATATATGCCTGCTGTAATTAATATCGCTATACCCGCGGCGATGCTTCCTGCCCACCTCAGTATATATTTCTTCTTTGATGCAGGTTTTAGTTCTACCTTTACTGTTTCTTTTCTTGCTAGTTCATCTATCAGAGTGTCTAGCTTCGCTTCTAAATGAAGAGGAACGTCAATAGGCTCAGATTTGTATAAGTCGAGAAATAAATCCCTTTCTTTTAGCAATTCTTCCGCAACATCTTCACCCTGAAAACAACTTAGCAATAGCTTTTCTTCTTCTATTGTAGTCTCTCCATTGTAAAAAGCTTCGACTAATTTTTTTATTTCGCTTGTCTTCATCTTTGTTCTATTTTAGAGTATTGCTCTCTTATCGTTTTCCTTGCTCTGGATAGTATAACCCGTATATTTCCGGGGCTTATTCCGGTAATGTTTTCTATTTCTTCATCGGTATATCCATCCCAGTGCTTCATCATTATCACCTGCCGTTGCTGATCGGGTAGCTTATTTATCAGATCTTTTACATATGCAGCGTCATCCTGTATTTCGAATTGCTTAGACAGAGATGAGCTCTCGGGTATTTCGGTATCATATGATGTATGATAGTCATTCTTTGCTTTTCTCAGATAATCGAGACAAGTGTTGCGAACGATGATAATGGCAAAGCCTTCTGTATTTTCGATCTGCTCCAATTCGTCTTTCTTGTTCCAGAGCTTGATGAACGTTTCTTGCACTATGTCTTCTGCATTGGCTGTATCCTGTACTATTCGGTATGCTATTCGGTATAACTTCTGATGATATGGTAGAAACACTTTTTTAAAAGTTTCTGCATCCATCTCATTTGTTTTTATTTTGTTCTTTAAGTATTTCCGTCAGATCCGATTCGGTAAGGTTGCCGGACATCTTTACAATCACAGCATCTTCATTATCTAATACCAGAATGTATACACCGGTAAATAAGTCACCTTCTTTGTGCGAGATAATTTTCACATTGTCGTCGGCTTCATTCACAGATAGTAGGGTTGCATATCCATTTCCATCTTTGAAACTTTGAATACCTTCCAGAAATTTAGTTTTTACCTCAGGACTATATTTTTCAATAGCAAGAACTTCTATAGAGTCTATCTTTTGCATGAATGACGGCATTTTGGAAACCATTTGCCCGGTTGAATCAGCAGACATGGCTGCCTTCATAGACATATCGAGCATAGAGCGATCTACTAATTGTCGTTGTACACCTTCTTGTTTCGAAAACTCAGACATAAAACTATTCAAATCTTGAGCATAAGTGAATTGTACTGCAACAAAGGTTAATACTAAAGAAAAAATATACTTTTTCATAATGTTCTGTTTTTTTATTTATAATTGTGTTTACGTAATTTTAATAGATGCTATTTGTCGTATTTCTGAACTAATTGGGTCAGATCCTCTTCTTTTTTTTACCCGAAAACTTCACTATAGTCGGGTCGTTTGCACTCATACAAAGTATAACCATGTCGCTTATTGTATTGTTTTTCTTTTTCATCATAATGCGTACATTATCATCTTTGTCTTTAGCCATGAGCAGCGTTTCGTAACCGTCCCCATCTTTTAATTTTTCCATTTGGTCGGTTAGATTTTGCTTTACAGCAGAGTTGCAGCTTGATAGGTCATATACTTCCATCGAATGTATTCCTCTGGCAACCGGCATATCACCCACTCCTCCAAATGCTTTTCCTAAAGTCATCATAAAAGGTCCGATTTTAACGGTTTCAATGTTTTCTACTTTAGATAAGTTATCCATCAACTTGTTTAAACTTTGGCCGTATGCTATCTGGCCCAACGCAATAGTTAATACCAGACAAATTAAATACTTTTTCATAAATGTTTTTATATTTGAGTCGTTATAAATTTGTTAGATGTGCGCTTTCATCCTCTTTCTATTACTAAGACGAAACAACCCAAAAATTTGTTACAGCGAAAATGCAAAAAAAGTATTGAATTAAAAAAAGAGCTGTATTCTAGTTAAATACAGCTCCATATTATCTTGTTTTTATCGTTATTTATTTATCGCCTGTGTCTTTTGTAAATTCCAGTACAACTTTGCCTTCGCTCAAAAAGGTGAGTTTATCTCCTGTTAAAGCTGCTTGTAGAGGTGTAGACAATTTAGAAAGAAATAGAGATTCACCTTTTAAGCTCGGACATGCCATTTTGGTAGACATGGCAGGACCGAATTTAATCGTATTTTCTTCTAAAGTGAAAGTACTGCGATAGGTATTACATCCTGCATTTCCAAAAACTTTACCGTCTGTTGTTATTTCCATCGAGGCTGGTTTGTCGGGGAATAATACTGCCATGTCTTCCCCTTCGATAGAACTCAAAGTCCATTTTCCTGATATATTATCAACATTAACAATGTTTGTTACTTCCGAAGTGGCTGTTTTTTGAGACTTTTCGAACTCTAATAATACATTTTTTCCTTCCGAAAATGTGAGTTGCCCTTCTTTTGATAGAGAAACCACAAGATTAGGAGTTGATAAAGCTGCTAAAAACTCAGATTCCTTATTCGCATGCATACATGCCATCATGGTAGATGCTAATTGAGGCGCAGAAAATATATTTTTTTCACTCAATGTAAAACCTCCTGTATAACGATTACAACCTCCACTACCAGATAGCAGGTTTTTCGAAAAATCAAAATTTATATTCGGAAGTTCTCCCGAGAATGCTGTTTGTGCAGGCTCTCCCTTGAGTGTTTTCAAAACCCAAGGACCACCTTCTAGTTGAGCTTTTTCGATAGGTTTTACAGAATTACAACTTTGAATAACGAAAGCTAAAGTAAGAATTGTAACAAAAAAGGTTGCTGATTTTAAAAAGTGTTTCATAATGTTTCTCTTTTAATTTTGTCAATATTTATGTAGTTTTTTCTTTACTATTAATATTCTATATTGAATTATCCTCCGGAATTATACATATAAATAAAGCAATGTATATACGTATATTCATTTCTATTGTAAATTATCTTTTAGACGGAAATAGAGTCGGTTCGTTGCATGCGCACCTGTTTTATAAATCACCAAGACTCCGTTTTTACAATATAAGTTTAAGGTCATGTATATAAATAAACAGATATTTAAGGTGTTATGTTCAACCGTTTATTGGGTCGTGATTTTTGATTATATTTCATTCAAGCCTAAATTAAAAATGAGATTAAGAAACAAGAACAAACAAAAAACTCTGACTTAAATGTTTAAGTCAGAGTTTTAAAAATAATAAATATTTTTGTTTTGTTATCCTTTTTCTTATATCGAGAAGTGTTCGGGACGACGAGCTACTACATCTTTGTAAAGAGCTTTTATTTTGGCAATATCTCCTTCTACATCACCTGTAGGCATTATTATCTGCTTGAAGTTTGCCTCCTTCTTACCATAGTCAAGAGCTGCAATTACAATAGGCACATCGGCTTCCATCGCTATAAAATAAAAGCCTTTTTTCCATTCGGAGTTGGCTTTTCTGGTGGCTTCAGGTGTTATGGCTAGTTGAAAATTTTCTCTTTTAGAATATATTTCTGCCATCTGCTCTGTTAGTGATGACTTTCTGGAACGGTCGACAGGAATTCCCCCCAACAATTTGAATAATAGATTCATGGGAAAGAAAAACCATTCTTTTTTAATCAGGAAGGATGCTTTTCGTCCCATCGCTTTATAAACAATCAGTCCTAATGGTAGATCCCAGTTACTGGTATGTGGGGCAACACATATAACACATTTGTCTGGTAAATTATTCAGACCTGTAATCTTCCAACCTATAAGGCGGAGGATAAAATTACATATACTTTTCATTAACCTAAAGATTCTATTTCTTTGGCAATAGAGTTGATCTGCTCTTTGAAATCAGCTTTAACCTTTTTGTAATAAGTTTTTACTCTGCCTTTAACTTCTTTTCCCTCGTTTACATTCACTCTCTTCAGAAATTCTTCCTGAGTTTCTACTATTCGAGTTATTACTTTATCTGCAGCTGCCTGGTCAGCATCTATTACAAATACTTTGTAAAATACACAGTCAGTATATAATAAATCTATTGATTCGTTTATACTTTTTTTAAGCTTTCTTCTACTACTCACAGTCAAAATATATTTATATGTTTATTATCTTTGTTACCTTTGCGGTTTCTAAAAGCGAGGGCAAAGTTACTAAAAAAAGAGAACGATAGCCCTTATTTGCTTTTATTTAATTCTATTTATTCATAAACGTAAGACACGAATTAGCATCATTTATGGCAAAGCGACTCAATAATCCTGATTATATTTTTGAAACAAGCTGGGAGGTATGTAACAAGGTTGGAGGTATTTATACCGTGTTGTCGACCAAAGCAAAAACAATGCAGGAAAAGTATAAAGACAGAACAATCTTCATCGGTCCTGATATTTGGAAAGAGACTACAAGCCCTTGGTTTCAAGAAGACAATAAGTTGTTTGCCGAATGGGTAAAGACAATTTCGATATACGATAGGTTGAAGGTAAGAGTCGGGAGATGGCTCGTTCCGGGTGAACCTATTGTGATACTTGTTGACTTTGAAAGCCTCTTTGCTCATAAAGATGATATATATAGCTACATGTGGCACAAATTTGGGGTAGACTCTCTGCATGCGTACGGCGATTACGACGAAGCGTGTATGTTTGCCTATGCTACAGGTGCGATAATCGAAAGTTTCTACAGATATTATAATCTTGACAAAAAGAAAGTCATAGCACACTTCAACGAGTGGATGCTCGGGATAGGTGCACTCTATGTAAAAGATCGTTTGCCAAAAGTTGGCACATTGTTTACTACCCATGCTACATCCATCGGTCGCTCTATAGCAGGTAATGGCAAACCATTATACAACTATTTGTTTGCATACGATAGCGATCAGATGGCTCGTGAATTAAATATGCAAGCGAAGCATTCTGTGGAGAAAACGGCAGCTCAGGAAGTAGATTGTTTTACTACGGTGAGCGATATAACCGCTAAAGAATGTAAGCAATTACTTCACCGTGAACCTTTGGTAACACCAAATGGTTTCGAGAAAGACTTTATACCTGTTGGCGAAGAACACGAAGCCAAGCGTCTTGCAGCAAGAAAAAAACTAATCAATGTTACCGAAAAGTTATTAGGGTATGATATACAAGAAGATGCCCTTCTGGTGGTAACAAGCGGACGTTATGAATACAGAAACAAGGGGCTTGATGTATTTATCGACGCTATGAATAGGTTGGAACACATTAAGCAACTCGAAAAAGATGTGATTGCATTCATTATGGTTCCGGCGTGGATAGACACTCCCCGTACAGACCTGCAAGAAAGATTGAGCAAAAAGGAAACCCCTGATACATCATTGACCTTTCCTCATATTACTCACTGGCTGAAAAACATGAATAATGACTCTATCCTCAATCAAATTTCGTATTTGCGACTACAGAACAGAAAGGAAGATAAAGTGAAAATTATCTTTGTTCCTTCATATCTGAATGGGAATGATGGTATTTTTAATATTCCTTACTATGACTTGTTGATAGGAATGGATGTATCTGTTTTCCCTTCATATTATGAGCCGTGGGGATATACGCCACACGAAAGTATCGCTTTTTCAGTTCCTACTATTACTACGTCTTTAGCCGGATTTGGCTTATGGATGCGTAAAGAAGGAGACGAAAAAGGAATGGATGACGGAGCAGAGGTCGTAACGAGAGACGATTATAATTTTATAGAAGTTTCGGAAGATATTTGTAACAGGGTGTTTGAAATGACGACCAAAAGTGCAGAACAAGAACGTATCCTGCGTAAGGCTGCGCTCGATAGAGCTGCATTGGCAGATTGGGCTCATTTTTTCAAATATTATGAAGAAGCCTATGATATAGCATTAGCTAAAGCTTCTGAAAGAAAGTAAATTAAACTTTGCAAACGTTTGCAGCTTTTATAAAAGTTATAATTAGGTAATATAACGATAAAGGTTGCTAAATATGTTATATTTGTATTTTTACAATTATACATAACAACATCAGATAATCACAAGTTTAAATATATAACATCTATGAGAATTAAAGCAAGTTATTCGAATAATCCTACATGGAGAAGTGCGCATACACAAGTGAACTTACCAAAAGAATTATTACCGCTTGAAAAAATTTCACGTAATTTATGGTGGGTATGGAACAATGAAGCTACTGATCTTTTCGCCGAATTTGATCCGGAACTTTGGAAAGATTCAGACAATAATCCGGTTCTATTGCTTCATAAATTATCTAATGAAAGAATAGAAGAGATTCTTAAAGACGCTACCTTAATGAATAAAGTAGATAACGTTATTAAGAAGTTCGATAAATATATGTCTCAAAAATTTGATACATCAAAACCGTCTGTTGCATATTTTAGTATGGAATATGGTTTTACTCATGTATTAAAGATATATTCGGGAGGCTTAGGTGTTTTGGCTGGAGACTATCTGAAAGAAGCAAGTGACAGTCATGTAGATCTTACAGGAGTGGGCTTCCTCTATCGTTACGGATATTTCTCCCAGTCTATTTCTCCTGACGGTCAGCAGGTAGCAAACTATGAGCCTCAAAATTTTGGAGACCTTCCTCTCGAGCCCGTGCTGAATGAGGATGGCAATCAGATGATTTTGGCTGTTCCGTATCCGGATAGAGATATATACGCAAATATATGGAAAGTGAATGTAGGACGTATAAGCCTATACTTACTGGATACGGATATCGACTTGAATAGCGAGTATGACAAACCTATTACTCACCAATTATATGGTGGAGATTGGGAAAATCGTCTGAAACAAGAATATTTACTTGGTATCGGAGGTATCTTATTGCTTAACAAATTAGGTATCAAAAAGGAAATCTACCATTGCAACGAAGGTCATGCTGCCCTTATTAATGTACAGCGTTTGCTCGATCTTATCGAAGGAGAAGGTCTTACATTTAATCAAGCGTTAGAGGTTGTACGTACTTCAGGTTTGTATACTGTGCATACTCCTGTTCCTGCAGGACACGACTATTTTGACGAAGGTCTTCTTGGTAAATATTTAGGGAACTATCCTGCACGGTTAGGTATCTCTTGGCAAGACTTTGTAGACATGGGACGTGAACATCCGGGAAGTGGTGAAAAATTCAGCATGAGTGTATTTGCACTGAATACTTGTCTTGAGGCTAATGGAGTTAGTTACCTACATGGTATTGTTTCCCGTCAGATGTTCCAGCCTGTTTGGCCGGCTTATTTCCCTGAAGAGTTACACGTAGGGCATGTAACAAACGGTGTTCATATGCCTACTTGGACAGCAAAAGAAATGAAGTTGTTGTATGAAAAAACATTTGACAAGAGTTTCTATGATGATCAGTCCAATCACGAAATCTGGGATAATATATATAGTGTAAAAGATGAAGAGCTATGGAATGTTCGTTCTATCTTGAAAAAACGTCTTATCAGCTATGTACAGGAACAAATGAAAGAAGGCTGGATAAAGAGCCAGAAGGCTCCTTCAGCGATTTTCAATATTGTAGATAAAATCAACCCCGACGCATTACTCGTTGGATTTGGTCGTCGTTTTGCTACTTACAAGCGTGCCCATTTGCTATTTACAGACCTTGACCGTTTGGCAAAGCTGGTAAATAATGAAAAATATCCAATCCAGTTTTTATACACAGGTAAGGCTCACCCTGCAGATGGAGCAGGACAAGGCTTGATCAAACAGATTGTAGAAATATCACGCCGTCCTGAATTCCTTGGTAAGATAATCTTCCTTGAAAATTATGATATGCGTTTAGCGAAACGTTTGATTTCAGGAGTAGATATCTGGTTGAATACACCGACTCGTCCGCTTGAGGCTTCAGGTACATCAGGCGAAAAGGCGGAAATGAACGGAGTTCTTAACTTCTCTGTACTTGACGGCTGGTGGTACGAGGGGTACAAAAAAGAAGCCGGCTGGTGTCTTACTGATAAACGTACTTATTCTAATCAGGCTTATCAGGATGAATTAGATGCAGCTGAGATCTATTCTACTTTCGAGAATGAGATATTACCTCTTTATTATGCACGTAACTCTAAAGGATATTCGCCTGAGTGGATACAGTTTATAAAGAACTCGATCGCTAATATTGCGCCAGAATATACAACGAAGCGAATGATTGATGATTACATCAAGAACTTTTATAAGCCTGAAAGAGAACGCATCAAATTGGTTACAGCGAATAACTATGCTAAGGCAAAAGAATTGGCAGCATGGAAAGAAGATACTGCTGCTAATTGGGACAAGCTTGTAGTAGAGAAGATTACTTTCAATGGTCAGAATATAAAAGACGGAACTCCGCTTGCATCAAACAATTTTACTGAAGGTGAAAAGATTAAAGTGGAAGTTGTTATTGACAAGAGAGATATGAAAGGCGATTTGGGCATAGACTGCGTGCTTACCGAATATGATGCGGATAAGAAAACAGACAAGTTTATCTCTTCTCAAGACTTTAAGCTTGTTAAGACAGAGGGTTCGAAATTATATTTTGAATTGGATTCAATAGCCAAGATTCCGGGACTATGCAACTTTGCTTACCGTGTATATCCGAAGCATGCGGATATGGCACATCGTCAGGATTTTGCTTTTGTTCGTTGGATCTAATATAAACAATATGAATATAAAGCCCACTCCAAATGGAGTGGGCTTTGTTCATCTATAAAGAATTCTTCAAAATCATTTACACATCATTGTTCTTTTATTGTATATTCCCACAATAAAGTTTTAAATGTAGCTACTTGCCAAAAATCAGAAAAACTTTCATAACCCGGCTGGGTAGCTATCGCATCCCCTCCAATAATAGAAACACACAGATTTCCAAGTGAATCATAGACATTGCTATTAAAATCAAACATAGAATCTTTTAACTTGGAAGAACTTCCTGTAATAAATTCTCCATATCTGATTTCATAGTAATCTTCTCCTTTGTAAGCAAGCTGTTCAATAAAGCCTCCAAGATTTTTAGCTGACCCACCATTACTGGCATAGCGCACATCAACTTCTTTTTTAACAGTTTCTTTCTTTTCTTTTAGCCAACTAAGCGTATTAACAGGATTATTCTCGCTTGGATTAGTATATTCAACCAAGGCCATTTCAGCATCATTATTATTATCACTACATCCGGTTACAGGCAAAAAAAGTATTATTGTAGCAAAAAACAGGAATAAGGTTATGTTTTTCATATTAAAGATATATTTAGTTTATATACTATTAGATGCAAAAACAAACAAAAAAGTTGCATTAAAGAATTGAAAGCAAACAAAAAGCCTCTCACTAATTAAAGTAAGAGGCTCTTTCTATATATAGATAACTTGTATTATCCGTTTACTTTAGCCATAGCTGCGATAAGATCAAGACATTTGTTAGAATATCCCCACTCATTGTCATACCAGCTAACTACTTTAACGAAAGTTGGGCTCAATTGGATACCAGCTTTTGCATCGAAGATTGAAGTACGAGCATCGCCAAGGAAGTCTGAAGAAACTACTTCTTCGTCTGTATATCCAAGAACACCTTTCAATTCGCCTTCTGATGCATCTTTCATAGCTTTGCAGATATCATCGTAAGATACTTCTTTAGAAAGACGAGCAGTAAGGTCAACTACAGAAACATCCAATGTAGGAACACGGAATGCCATACCTGTAAGTTTTCCGTTTAGTTCAGGAATAACTTTACCTACAGCTTTAGCAGCACCGGTAGAAGAAGGAATGATGTTACCGGCAGCAGCACGTCCACCTCTCCAGTCTTTAGCTGAAGGTCCGTCTACTGTTTTTTGAGTTGCAGTAGTAGCGTGTACTGTAGTCATCAAAGCTTCAACGATACCAAATTTGTCGTGCAATACTTTAGCGATAGGAGCAAGACAGTTTGTAGTACAAGAAGCGTTAGAAACGAATTGAGTTCCTTTTACATATTTATCTGTGTTGACTCCACAAACGAACATAGGGGTATCGTCTTTTGAAGGAGCTGACATTACTACATATTTTGCACCAGCGTCGATGTGACCTTGAGCTTTTGACTTTTCAAGGAAAAGACCAGTAGATTCAACAACATATTCAGCACCTACTTCGTTCCATTTCAAGTCTGCAGGATTCTTTTCAGCAGTTACACGGATAGCGTTTCCGTTAACAACCAATTTACCGTCTTTAACTTCAACTGTTCCGTCAAATCTACCGTGCATAGTATCGTAACGCAACATATAAGACATATATTCTACGTCGATAAGGTCGTTGATACCTACAATCTGAATGTCATTTCTTTTTTGTGCAGCACGGAAAACAAGACGTCCAATACGTCCAAAACCGTTAATACCTACTTTAATCATTTTGTTTTAATTTTTATAGTTAAAAAATCGAGTATATCCAACTTAAAAGCTTTTGAGAAGATGTGAAATTATGTTATAAAACATGCTTTCTAAAAAGCTGTACAAAGTTAATATTTTTTTCCTTATCAAATAATTTTGTTTATTATTTTTAAGGGCTATAAAGCTGTTTGTTGTGGTGACAATCACCTTTTTAGCCTTTTTGTAAAGTCGAGTTATCTTTTTTACACATTTCTTTTGACTAAAAAAAGACCCTCTGCCACCTCTTTTTATTTTCGGGTTTTCTTCCTTACACTTGATTTTCCATTTCTCATACCACTACCACCTTCTCTGTATCCTGCCTGCATCTTTTTCTCTTTGTATGATGAATTAGCAGACTTGCCTTTAGTTTGAGGAGTCTTTGTTTCTTGTGGTTTTGTTTTCTTTTTCGGCGCACTCTCAGTTTTTACAGAAGATACTGTTTTCTTACGCAGTATTTCCAATTCTTCTTTTGTAATATTACGCCATTGACCAACTTTTATGTTACCCAACTTTATATGCATTATTCGTATGCGCTCGAGCCTCACTACATTATATCCAAGATATTCGCACATGCGCCGTATTTGACGGTTCAGTCCCTGTCGCAATATAATATTAAACGAATGAGTCCCCGTTTTAACCACTTCACATTTACGAGTAACAACTCCTAGAATTGGCACTCCGCCTTGCATCTTTTTAACGAAATCCTCATTTATAAGCTTATCCACAGTTACATGGTATTCCTTTTCATGATTATTGTCGACGCGCAGCATCTTATTCACCATATCTCCTTCATTAGTCAGGATTATAAGACCTTGCGAATCTTTATCAAGCCTCCCTATCGGAAATATCCGTTCGTCATGTCCCACGGCATCAATAATATTATTGGGCTCATCCAAATCTGTCGTACTTACAATTCCGATCGGCTTATTGTAAGCAATAAAGACAGGCTCGGTATTACAGGTAACTGTCTCTCCATAGACTTTCACTTCTTGCCCGGCCAGCACCTGACTTCCGATAGAAGCTCTTTTCCCATTAATTGTAACACTCCCCTGTTCTATCAGTTTATCAGCCTCTCGTCGCGAACAATAACCGCTATCGCTGATATATTTATTTATACGCATTTACTTTATTTAAGATGTTTTTGTTAGAAACAATTTGAGATATTTCTTCGAAGTTATAAGACCGACGATAGAAGAATCAAAAAAATTAGTAGCACATATTTTACAGATATAGATAAACTAAGATGTGCCGGATGAAAAGTAGGCAACCCCACTTTACGCATTAAATATTTTCAGCACGAACCTCTATGTAAAGCTACACATTTTTAGCAATAAAAG
Organism: Dysgonomonas sp. 37-18; assembly: GCF_001899125.1. Taxonomy (NCBI): domain Bacteria; kingdom Pseudomonadati; phylum Bacteroidota; class Bacteroidia; order Bacteroidales; family Dysgonomonadaceae; genus Dysgonomonas; species Dysgonomonas sp. 37-18. The sequence continues at coordinate 12,574 of NZ_MKVC01000025.1, forward strand.
CTAATTCTACAACCATCCATTTTCTTTATACCAACTTACAGATTCTTCAAGCCCATCCTTCAAGTTGTATTTAGCAGTAAAACCCAGATCGTTTACAAGAGGGGTTATATCACACTCCCAATTGCGCTGTTTCATTATTATATACTTATCCCTATTCAAGGTCGAAGGCTTCTTTGTTATCCTGGAAATACTTTCAGCCACAATAGAAACAGTCTTCAATATCCACAAAGGAACTTTAAGACTCAATACATGTTTCTTTTCTATAACTTGCTTTACCAACTGCGTATACTCCTTATCTGTATATACATCTCCGTCGGCTACAAAATAAGCTTTATTCTTGAGTTCACTCTTCAGCGCAAGAAATACGGCATCTACCAAATCCTTCACATATATGAAAGTCAGGTGTTGTGGCTTAAAACCTGCACCCACATCAAGTCCGGATTTGACAGTCTTTATCATCAGAAAGTAATCCTTTTCTCGAGGTCCATATACACCTGTAGGACGTAATATTATATAAGGGACGTCCATCGAGCGCAGATAACATTCTGCTTTCAGCTTACTCTTCCCGTATGCCGTATTAGGATTCGGCGTATCAGTTATCTTAATAGGAGTATAATTTTGTTCATCTCCTACACCAAAAGCACTGAGACTGCTCATCAATACAAATTTATCGGGAACAGCTTCTACTTCTCGCAATGCATCGATAAGGTTGGCTGTATATCGAAAATTTATTTTATCAAAATCTTCGGCATCTAAACATTTAGTGACCCCGGCATTGTGTACGACATAATCAAACTTGCCATATTTCTTTTTAAAGTCCGATAGCTGTTCTTTCAATTTATTTTTATCCCCAAAGTTCAGGTCCAAAAATTGAATACGATCATCCTTCAGATACTCACGACTGCTGCTTTTACGCACGCCTGCCCAAGTTTCACACCCTTCCTCCAAAGCCTTCTCGACAAGAAAACTCCCTATAAAGCCACTGGCTCCTGTAATCAAAATACGTTTGGTACTCATATCGAGAACAAATTTACAACAATCTGCGTATTCCTTACATTTTCAAAATCAATTAATTTATTTATTGCGTTTAGTGTAACTTTAACCTTTTAAATATTTGTAGGTTTGAAAAATATAACTAAATTTGCAACCCGATTTTGCACGATAAAACTAAAAAATAAACATATAATAAATACAATAGCAATGTCCAAGATTTGTCAAATTACAGGAAAGAAAGCTATGGTTGGCAATAATGTTTCTCACTCAAACAGAAAGACTAAGAGAAAATTTAATGTCAATCTTTTCAGAAAAAAATTCTACTGGGTAGAAGAAGATTGTTGGATCAGCCTGAATGTTTCTGCTGCCGGTCTTCGTACAATCAATAAAATTGGATTGGATGCTGCGCTTAAAAGAGCGGCTGAAGATGGTTTTTTGAACGCATAAAATAGGAGGATCAAGAAATGGCTAAGAAAGCAAAAGGAAATAGAATTCAAGTGATACTTGAGTGCACAGAGCACAAAGCAAGTGGTATGCCAGGCACATCACGTTACATCACTACAAAGAATAGAAAAAACACTACTGAAAGATTAGAATTGAAGAAATACAATCCTGTTCTTAAGAAAGTTACTGTACATAAAGAAATAAAGTAAAAACAATATAAACCATGGCAAAGAAAGCAGTAGCAGGTTACCGCGACGCTTCAACGAAAGACGGTCGTAACTATGCAAAAGTAATCAAAATGGTAAAATCTCCTAAAACAGGAGCTTACACATTTAAAGAAGAAATGGTTCCGAATGAATCAGTAAAAGACTATTTCACGAAATAATCTTGTTAAAAATATCTAAAAAACCTCCTTCATTTTCATGTGGGGAGGTTTTTTATTATCCATTTCGTAGCTTTGTATAGCAGGAAATAAGCCTGTTTTAACATTAAACAAGTATGCGATAATTACTTGATAATAAAGAGTAAACTATGGGACTATTCGATTTCTTTTCGAAGCAAAAAAAAGAAACTCTAGATAAAGGTTTAGAGAAAACCAAAGAATCTATGTTTTCTAAACTGTCACGTGTTGTAGCCGGCAAATCGAAGGTAGACGATGACGTATTAGATGATTTGGAAGAAGTACTCATTACTTCGGATGTAGGAGTGAATACTACATTAAAAATCATAGAAAGAATAGAGAAAAGAGTTGCAAAGGATAAATATATCAACACAGATGAACTAAATTCAATTCTTCGGGAGGAAATTGCTCATCTGCTGACAGAAAACAACACCACAGACACAGAAGGCTTCTCTACACCCGAAAAATACAAGCCTTATGTGATAATGGTTGTCGGAGTAAATGGTGTTGGGAAAACAACGACAATCGGGAAATTAGCAAATCAGTTTAAGAAAGCAGGCAAATCAGTTTATTTAGGAGCTGCGGATACATTCCGTGCTGCTGCTGTAGAACAATTGGTTATTTGGGGAGAAAGAGTTGGAGTACCTGTAATAAAACAGGCAATGGGCTCCGATCCAGCATCAGTTGCTTTCGACACGCTGAGCTCTGCTAAAGCAAACAATGCAGATGTTGTAATTATAGATACTGCCGGACGCTTGCACAACAAGGTTGGCCTGATGAACGAACTTACCAAAATCAAAAAGGTAATGGAAAAGATTGTTCCCGAGGCTCCCCATGAAGTTCTGCTTGTGCTTGACGGCTCAACAGGACAAAATGCTTTTGAACAAGCCACTCAATTTACAGCCGCTACCGATGTTACGGCTTTAGCTATCACAAAACTGGATGGCACGGCAAAAGGAGGTGTTGTTATAGGTATTTCCGATCAATTTAAAATTCCGGTAAAATATATTGGATTAGGAGAAGGAATCGACGACTTGCAAGTTTTCACTCGTAAGGAATTTGTCGACAGTCTTTTTGGAGCATAAAGAATGAAAAAAAATAGAATCGATGTTATAACACTGGGTTGTTCTAAAAACCTGGTGGATTCAGAGTTGTTGATGAAACAGCTTTTAGCAAATGGATATACAGTAAAGCACGACCCCGACAAACCGGAAGGAGAGATTGCTGTAATCAATACTTGCGGATTTATAGGGGATGCAAAAGAAGAATCCATAAATATGATTCTCGAATTTGCAGAAGCAAAGAAAGCAAGAAAGCTTAGTAAACTTTTTGTGATGGGATGCCTCACCGAAAGGTACATGGATGAACTGAAAGCCGAAATCCCGGAGGTAGATAATTTTTATGGTAAGTTTAACTGGAAAATGCTCATCTCTGATTTGGGTAAATCATTCAAACAAGATATAGCTTTGGAACGTAGCATAACAACTCCCAAGCATTATGCTTATTTGAAAATATCGGAAGGATGTAACAGAACTTGCTCTTACTGCTCAATTCCTATCATGACGGGCAAACATCAATCTCGTCCGATAGAAGAAATAGAAGAAGAAGTTAGGAATCTGGTAGTTACGGGTGTAAAAGAGTTTCAGGTGATAGCGCAAGACCTGTCATTCTATGGATACGACAATTATAAGCAAGCCAAACTCCCCGAATTGATCGAACGTATTGCAAAAATAGAAGGGGTGGAATGGATACGCCTCCACTATGCATATCCGGCAAACTTCCCTTACGATCTGCTAAGAGTGATGCGAGAAAACGATAATGTGTGCAAATATCTGGATATAGCTCTACAACATGTTAGCGATAATATGCTTACTAAAATGCGACGCAACATATCCAAGCAAGCAACATACGATCTGATGAAGCGTATCCGAGAAGAAGTACCGGGTATACATCTGCGTACAACATTAATGGTAGGTCATCCGGGCGAAACAAAGAAAGACTTTGAAGAACTATTGCAGTTTGTAAACGATATGCGCTTCGAGCGAATGGGAGCTTTCCCTTATTCGCATGAAGATGGCACATACGCATACGACAATTACAAGGACAGCATATCAGACGCTACAAAGCAAGAACGAATGGACTTGTTGATGTCGGCTCAAGAAAAAATAGCTTTCGAGACGAATGAGGAGAAAATAGGCAAAACACTGAAAGTGGTTGTAGATAAAGAGGAGAGTGACTATTACGTAGGTCGTACCGAGTACGATTCACCGGAAGTTGATCCCGAGGTCTTGATAAAGAAAAATAAAATGCTTAATATTGGGGAATTTTATAATGTTAAGATAACTGACGCCCAATCGTTTGATCTGTACGGAGAAGTTATTTAACCTTAATAGGAATATCTATGACGAACCAGGAATTAATAGCCGCACTGGCAAAACGTTTGAGCTGGACACAGCGTCAGACATCAGAAGTGTTGGAAGCCACAGTTTCTATCATCAATTCAAACCTAGAAGAAAACAACTCTGTTAATATTCAGGGATTTGGATTATTTGAAACAAAGAAGAAGGCTGAGCGTATTTCTGTTAATCCTGTTTCGAAACAGCGTTTTCTGGTTCCTCCTAAAATAACTTTATCTTTCCGCCCCGGACAAACTATAAAAGAGAACCTCAAAAAACTTGAAATAAATGAATGAACGTCTTAGTCTACAGGATTTGATTGATCTTCTGGCTAAGAAACAGGAGATTACAAAAAAAGAAGCCGAAGTATTTCTGCGTGAGTTAATAGCCGTTATATCAGAAACGATAGAAAGCAACGAGTCTGTAAAGATAAAAGACTTTGGGACTTTTAAACTGGTAAAAGTAAATGCACGTAAAAGCGTAGATGTAAATACCGGTGAAGCTATCGAAATAGCGGCTCATTACAAATTGAGCTTCACTCCTGACAAGTTACTAAAGGAAGCTATAAACCGTCCTTTCGCCCACTTCGAGAGCGTCGTTTTAGAAGAAGGTGTTTCTTTTGATAATATAGAAAAAGACGAAACAATAAATATAGAAGAGGCTGATGAGGAAGAAGATGTTTCTGTAGATGAAGAAACAAATGAGGTCTCACCTACCCCAACAGCAGATCCACAGCAAGTAGAGAATGAAGACTTCACGCCTGAATTAGTGAGTGAAGACACCACTATAATAGAGACAGAAAACACTGCCCCTAATACAGAGGAAGAGCAACTAGAGGAAATAAATAACCGGGAAGAAGAAGCACGACAATCTGATAATGAAGCAATAGCTCCAAGTGAAACTGAAAATATATCTGAACCACTAACCGATGAGGTCTCTGAAGAAAGAATAATAGAGTATAAGCAGAGGATTGAAGAGGCTAAATTAGCTGCTAAAGAAAAAGACCTGGAATACGAAAGGCTCGTGAAAGAGACGAGACAGGCTGCTAAGAGAAGAAAGAAATTCGTTTCCTTAGGATTCTTCATATTCCTTATTATTGCAGCATTCCTGATCGGGGGATTGTATTTCCAAGAAATTGCCAGATTCCTGACCGAAGGCCCCACAGGAAACGGTAATACAGCCATAGTTGCTGACAGCCACAATATTGACGAACAAAAAACAGATACTCTTGCCGTATCCTCCGACTCTATAGCTGAAGCGAAAGAACAAGATTCAATTGCCATTACAACGGAGAAAATCTTGCCGAGCGAAAACTCGATAAAGCCCCAAACTCAAAAGAAAGAGCAACCAACAGCCACGAAAGGAAATACACCTCTGGCAATCATAACGATAGAACCAGGTAATACCTTACGTAATATTTCACTAAAGTATTATGGACACAAATCGTTCTGCGTATATATCTACGAGGAAAATAAAGATAAGATAAAGAATATCAATAGTATACCTATAGGAACTAAACTAACCATCCCTCCTCCATCAAAGTATGGAATAAATCTTCAGGATCAAGCATCTCTAGACAAGGCAAAAGCGAAAGAGAGAGAGCTCTTCAAGACGATGGGACTATAAATATTCAACTTTAAGAAAGTGAGTTGCCCGCTTCTCTTTGGGAGGAATGGTAATGTAATCGCCATATTGCTTTTTCAGATATGTTTCAGGTACCTTAGGTGCTGAAAACTCTTTCCCTTCGAACATAACTTTTCCTACCGGAAACATATACCCTGCATTGTGATTCGTAGAGTTTCCTATTCCATAGCTATGTAGTATATTATCAGGTTTTGTAATAGAACAAATTCCTCTGGCTGTATATTTCAACAATACTCCTATAGGGTATAACAACAAAGATATTGTGTATTCATAAAAATATGCCAGTGAGAAGAATGGCCTCCCTCGCTTTAGACGTCTAAAAGCTCTTCCATAGAAAAAGTCAACAATATTCTTCATCCACCGATAGCTTCTTTCCTCAGGAAAGATATCGATAAATATACCTTTCTCCTTATAGCTTGCCATATCCTCCTCTTCGGAATAAACAATAGAATGTTTGTCTCTCACCTTAGAGAACAACAACCTATAACTTTTCTCTTTGGGAGTTTGCAGATACAGATTGTCCGGCAACTCATTAGGCAGTATTTTCAATAACTTCTGATAGTCGGGAAAAAGCAATTCGATATCAATATCATCATCCCAGGGAATAAACCCTCCATGCCGGATAGCGCCAAGCAAAGTACCGCCACTTATCCAATATGGGATATTATGCTTGTCACATATATTGGTTACAATAGATAATATATCCAACATCTTCAGTTGCAGCGTTCTTAATTCAGAACCATCAGGATTATATATTTCTCTAAGTTCCTCTGTATCTGTCATTATTTTTTTCTTAAGAAAAAGATCAATTTTATTAGTCGGCTCAATATAGCGGGATTATATTTGGCAAAAGGAGGGAATAAAACTTTACCATACTTCTTTTGCGAAATGCACAGCACTGCCCAGCGACACCAAAGAAAAGCAACCAGTGCCGGCTGTAAATAAATATGCTTTATTTCATTTTGTCGAATCAGCTTCGTAAACCAATTGGCTATATCGTCAAATCGGTCAACAGGAACATCCAACTTATTCCCCAAAGCATACAACTGGAAAGTTACTTTATGACAGTATAGCTCCAATTCGGTAGGGATTAAGTCGAGTCGGCTCAACTCTCTTTTGATAAGCACATCTTTCAGTTCGCGCTGTACTTCACTATTTAAAACCGAAACATTGCTGTCGTGCCATCTGTACTGGAGCAGTTCATCATCAATATTTGCAACCTTGCCGAGCTTGGCTATTCTGCACCACAAATCATAGTCTTCCACATGCTTATACGCCTCATCGTACTTATTATGTTTCAGCACTTCGGTGCGAATCATCATACTCGGATGAATAAAAGAAGGGGAAAACATCAGGTTGATCTGAAGATAATCATCACTAGTCAGATTATGAATATTTCCGGTCTTCTTTCCACTATTATCAATCACCGCAGCGGCGGTACCACACATCAGTACTTGAGGATGTGAATCGAGGAACTCAACTTGACGCTTCAATCTATCGGGGTGACAAATATCATCGGCATCCATGCGAGCTATATATTGTCCTCCGCAATAATCAATACCCTTATTCAGCGTTTTTATCAATTTCAGATTGACAGGATTCTTTATATAAAAGATCCGTTCGTCATCATAGTCCATAATAATAGACTCGCTGCGATCGGTAGACCCGTCATTTATAAGTATCAGCTCCCAATCTTCGAAGCTCTGCGATACAATACTGTCTAATGCCTGAGACAAATATTGCTCGGCATTATAAACTGGCATTAATATCGATACTTTTGGCATAATTGGCTATTTTAATAAAAACTGTCACTTTTTGTAAAACACTCATTCTAAACGGCATAATCTTACAATTATGTTAAAAGGTGACAAAAGTGACACTTTATTGTATGTTTTTATACTGTTACCTTTTTCCCTCCTGAAAGGCTAAACCGTATATAATAAGATAATCTTGACACTAAAATATATATCAAATCTTCATCCACCCTTGAGGATAAAAACAATCTAGCAATTCATTTTTTTGCTCATCCACAAACCATCGCTTGGGAGCAATTATATTTTTCTCTTCATTGTTGTTAAGCCACGCACTCCACCAACTAAAGCTGCTATTTGCTATAATATTATGTTTGCACAAGCTCATCAGCTGCATGTCTATATAGCTGTCTTTTCCTTTATTCCAATCTATAAAAGTAACAGGAAATTCTTTAAAGTTAAGATTATCCTTTATCCAATCAAAATCCTCTGAGAAAACATAAAATTCAGGATTCTTTACATGCGCAGATATATAGTTGATGGCATTCTCGTAATAGTCTTTTTCAAGGATAGCAAAATTCGATTGTGAATTCTTATTCAGATAATCCCCTCTGCGTATATGAACGGCAATAGACTGATTTTCTGAAACCTGCCCTGCGATATCTTTATTTTTTCCGGTTAATGGATATTTGAAGGAAAAATCCTTCCATAAAAGCTCAGATATATTATTGAAGTATGATTCATTCTGAAAATAGCCGGACATTATCACGTCGCCCGTCAAAGCTTCAAAAGCCGGTTGATATAAGATTGCATACGTATCGGTAAACACTCCAAATGTCTGAAAAAAAGATCTGTGCTTTTGAATAAAGGGTCTCGCTTTAGTTACAGCTTTTGCTTTCAAAGACGAGGTTTCTACTACATCTTCTATATTAAATATACCCAGTTCGTAGGGACGTACCGTAGCTTGTGTTTTTTTTAAAAATGTATATAGATCAACAGACAGAGTCGTATTTAAACGAATAGCCAACGACTTGGCAGCCGCATACTGAAACATCTGATTCCCCAATCCACCCGATAATAATACTGTAACCATTGAGTTTCCATTCGTTTTACAAGTATCTGCAAAGGTATTAAAATGCTACGACAATATGCCTGCATTCTTATTATTGTTAAATTATTTCGTGCTCTTTTCCGATAATTCTTTTTGCTTTACATATTCGCTCAGTAATATAGGGTGAGGCTGAAACTTGCTTTTTATAATATGATGGATAAAAATATATAGAGCAATAAAGTAAAAGATTGATTAAATCATCAAAAAAAACATATTAAACGAATGAGAAAGGGACTACTCCATAGAAGATAGTCCCTTATTTAATTAAAGTAATATATAAAAACGAAAAGAGTGTTTTATTCTATTTAAGCTTTTATCCGGCTACCTACATATCCAAAAAACGATATATATAAGAAGCAGATCAGCGGTATAATAAATCCGACATTCATACTTTCGACACCCAATATCCCCATCAACGATGGAGCGATGGCTCCACCCACAACTGTTAGAACCAAAATGGATGATGCTGTTTTTGTCTTATCACCCAAATCTCTTAAACCCAGCGCAAAAATAGAGGGGAACATGATAGACATAAATAAGTAACAGCTAATCAGAGCGATTATTCCAAACCGATTGTGATTCATGATAACAAAAAACATCAGTAATGTATTTATAGCAGCACACAAGCCAAGCAGAGATCCCGGCTTCATCTTCTGCATAATCATACTTCCCGAAAATCTTCCGACTGCAAATAACGACATTCCGCCTAAGCCAAGTAACAAACCGGCCTGTATTTCGGTCAGTTGCAACTCTTTTACTTCTATTGCGTAATTTATAAAAAAGCTACCAATACCCGTCTGCGCTGCTACATACAAAAATTGAGCAACGACCGCCAACACAAAATGTCTTTGTTTTATCAATGGCAGATCTCGCGTTACGGTATTATTATTTAGGATTGACGTATCTTTATGGTTATCCGATTTTATTTCAGGTAGTTTTGCAAACAAGAAAAACACCAACACCAGAACTACCACACAACCCAATCCTACGTATGGAAACATCAAAACAGAATTGCTCGTATGATCTCCAACCGATTCTACAATATTTGCAACCGCGTCATTAGCACCAAGAAAAACTTTTTTAATAGCATCAACAAATAATTCGATTGTCGACCGATCCGACTCATTTTTAAATATAAGAACAGAGCCTACAAGGGGTCCTAAAATCCAACCGATAGCATTAAAAGTTTGAGCCAGATTGATACGGCTTGCTGAAGTTTCGGGCGAACCTAAAACAATAGTATACGGATTGGCGACTGTCTCAAGGCAAGTAAGTCCGCAAAACAAGATTAAGAGTCCTAAAAGAAAAGCCCAAAAAGTATTTATCTCTACGGCAGGAACAAACCAGAAAGCCCCCAATGCAAAAAGAGCTAATCCGACAACGACTCCGCTTTTATAACCAAATTTACGAGCAATTAATCCCGCAGGAATAGCCATCAGAAAATATGCCCCATAAGCCGAAGCCTGAACAGCTCCCGACTGCGCCTTTGATAAATGTAGCGAGTCTTGAAAGTGCTTGTTTAACACATCCAGCAGACTATGGGCAAAGCCCCACAAAAAGAACAAAGAGGTTATCAGAATAAAAGGGAACAAATAGTTTTGTCCATCTTTTCCGATAAATAAAAGCTTTTCTGATTTGGTCTTCATATTGGTCTTAAATTTGTTGTTTTTACGTTATCAAATGCTCCATTCTAGTAGCAAACAACTCCCACTCTCTCGAATTCTGAGGATAATAGGTTTTAAAGTTAAAGCTGTTTTTTACAATCTGATGTCCCTCCCTTATATTTTTTATTTTTTTATCTGTTACTGCTTGCTGAATAATATTTCCGATTGCTGTAGCCTCTGTTAACCCGGTTACAACCTCTACATTCAGAGCATCTGCAATAAATTGATTTAACTGTTCATTGCGGCTTCCCCCTCCTACTACCGAAAGATATTTAATCTTTCTGCCGGAGCACTGTTCCAATTTCTTCATCACAAAATGATATTTCACTGCCAGTGATTCGAGAACACAGCGAACCAACTCGCCTTGGGTGTGAGGTATATATTGATCCGTCCGCTTGCAATACGATTGTATAGCATCTTTCATAGATGAGGGAATGGTAAAATCAGGATCGTCGCTATTGATAAGGCTTCCGAAAGGTTTACACTTTTCACATTCCGACAATAGGTATTGGTAAGAACATTCTTCATCACTCTTCTCCCATTCGGCTATTAATTGTTGAAGTATCCACAATCCCGAAATATTACGCATAAACAGAATCTTTCCAACCCCACCTTCGTTCGTAAATTCGTTATCCATAGCCTCTTGCGTCAAAATCGGGTTGTCCGTTTGTATCCCCAGCAGAGACCATGTTCCCGAACTAAGAAAAGCCCATTCTTCTCCATCGAACGGAATAGCAGCAATCGCACTCGCCGTATCATGCGCCCCTACGGCAAATACTTTAGTATTTGGGGCATTCGTTTCTTGTGCAACATCATCGGTAAGGTTTCCGACTAGAGAACAAGGCTCAATAATATTTTTGAAAAGATATAAAGGAAGATTCAACTTATCGAATAATGACTTTTCCCACGTTCTTGTTTTAGCATTTACCAGCTGCGAAGTGGAGGCTATTGTATATTCATTATACATATTACCTGTAAGATAAAAATTTATCAGATCAGGAATAAACAATAAACCGTCGCCAATAGCAAGTGTCTGAGCATTATGCTCTTTCATGCTCAGCAACTGGAAAACGGTATTGATCTCCATTTGCTGAATACCTGTGATAGCATACATGTCTCTTTTAGAAATGATAGCCTCCGCTTTTTGAGAAACACCTTGCGTACGGCTATCCCTATAACATACGGGATTGGACAATAATCTTCCCGCTCTGTCTATTAACCCAAAATCAACACCCCATGTATCAACAGCAAGACCTTGTAAATCATAACCCTTCTTTACGGCCAAATAAATGCTCTGTTTTACATTTTGGAATAACGACAAGAAGTCCCAGCACAATGTACTTCCCAATTTTACAGGAACATTTCCAAAGCGGTAGATCTCATCTAGGCAAATACGTCCGTCCACTATTGTTCCTACAATAGCCCGTCCACTTCCTGACCCTAAATCCAGAGCCAAATATGCCATGTTGTTATTTTTGTGTTTTTCCTAAAATATAAACTTCCAAATCGCGAATTTCATCATCGCTCAAGATATCATAATTTCCTTCACCTGCACGCACAATAATGCTGCATGCCAGCTCGAGGAAAACCGCTTTTTGAAAAGCATCATCAAAGTCTTTTCCACACACAGCCTGCCCATGTTTACTCATCAACACGCAATCATGATCAGTCAGGGCATGTGTTACAGCATCGGCCAGCTCCTTCGATCCGGGACGATAATATGGTATAACTGCAATTTCTTTGCCACAGTAGCAAGGAACTTCGGCAACTACATTAAAGCTTTTCGGCTTATTTTTCATACAGGATACAATTGTCGCAAACTCTGACTGAAAATGCAACACCACATTCATATCTTTACGCTGACGTAAAACCCCGAGGTGAAAAACACTTTCCATCGATGGCTTAGGACCATCGACACGCATACCGGTAGAGATATTACAAATAGCGACATTTTCTTTGGTAATGCGTGGCAACCACGAACCTGTACCCGAAACCAGAGCTAAATCTTTATTTACTCTCCACGACAAATTACCACTGCTACAAAGCTGTAGACGTTCTTGTCCTACACGATGAGCAGCTTCTATAAACCGTTCTATATATTCCGCGTTTATCATACTGTTTTTATTATCGAAGGTACAAAAAACTATTTATAAAGAGGACCATAAACCTGACAAGCTCGATAATCGGCTCCTTCTTTATCCATCCCGAAAGCAGACCATGCTGCAGGGCGATAAATATCATCCGAAGATACATTATGCATACAAACAGGGATACGAAGCATAGAAGCCAACGTTATCAAATCGGCTCCGATATGTCCACTGCTGATAGAACCATGATTGGCTCCCCAGTTGTTCATCACAGAATATACATCTTTAAAATTAGGATCATCGGTCAGGCGAGGAACAAACCATGTGGTAGGCCATCCTTTATCTGTACGTTCATCCAAAATTTTGTGTACATCCGGATCAAGGTCTACAGTCCACCCTTCGGCTATTTGCAACACCGGGCCCAATCCTTTTATGAGGTTTAGGCGAACCATCGTACATGGCATTCCACCACGAGTAAGAAATTTAGAAGAAAAACCTCCTCCACGGAAATACTCACGGTTAGCAGGCATCCATGTAGTAGCATCTAAACACAACTTGGCTTCGGCTTGTGAAATATCCCAAAAAGGTTTCATTACAGGTTTCCCTGCCTCATCGCTTTGGCGACCACTCCCATCCAGAGACGCAGCACCGGAATTGATTAGATGAATCATACCACCCGAAGCTAAACCTTCTAACTTTTTCCCTGTCACTCGTTCTACAGCCTCAGGACTCCAATAAGTACGCACATCCGCAAAGATCTGAGCGGTATTTGTCAAAAGATAACCAAACAACATTGCCGTACCATTCAGCGAATCATTTTCTGTAGCTAATATATATGGTGCGCGAATACCTGTCCAATCGAAAGAGGAATTGAGGATAGCCTCTGTAAAATCGCCGTTAGGATAGAAATCTGTCCATTGGCGTTGCCCCTGAAAGCCTGCGGCAAGAGCATTATGCCCTAAGGCCTCTTCTCCAAATCCCATTTCTTTCAGTTTAGGATTGCCTATCATCAGATCACGAACAATCAATGTCATTTTTACAATGAATTCCCAATCCTTATCATTTGCAGCACGATCTTTTTTCAAATCGTCCCGATTTATCGTATCTTGCCCTTCTTTACAGTGGGTCTTCGCCCAAGCTAAGGCTTTTTCATATTCTTCTTTATCGTATATCCCTTCTGTCATGCGGCGAATAATTTCTACCTCGTCTACACTCTCGCAACGCATACCTAAATAATCTTCAAAAAAATCGGTGTTAACTACCGAACCGGCAATACCCATACACACCGAACCGATGGAAAGATAAGATTTACCTCGCATAGTTGCTACAGCCAATGCAGCCTTAGCAAAACGCAACAACTTCTGTCTTACATCGCCAGGTATTTCGGTAGTACCTCCATCCTGAACATCATGTCCATAGATACCAAAGGCAGGTAATCCTTTCTGTGCATGTCCGGCAAGAACTGCAGCCAAATAGACTGCTCCAGGACGTTCCGTACCATTAAATCCCCAAACAGCTTTGATTGTATGCGGCTCCATATCCATCGTTTCGCTACCGTAACACCAGCACGGAGTAACAGAAATAGTTACCCCCACTCCCTCTCTACGAAACTTCTCGGCACAGGCTGCACTCTCTGCTACACGACCAATTGTGGAATCTGCAATAACACACTGAACAGGCGACCCGTCGGGATAGCGTAAAGTAGAGGTTAACAAGTCTACCACACTTTTTGCCATATTCATTGTTTGGTTCTCAAGAGACTCTCGCACCCCTCCCATGCGTCCATCGATAGTAGGACGAATTCCGATTTTAGGCCATTCACCTTGAAATCTTTTCCCAGCCATATATTTTAGATATTAATGGTTAATTACTATATTTTTGTTTTATATTCAATAAATAAACAGGAGATTGTGTTTTCTTTGATTGAATTAGATTTTTAATTGTTACAAGCTTACCACCGGTTTCCATATCCTTACTATTATAAATAGGGGTGGTGATAGTATAATTATATCTTAAGAAATTAAATTCAAAGACATTGAATCTAACATTAAAGAAATATCAGATAAAAAGTTAATTAGAATGAGCTTTTTTCTATTCGGTCAGCATCGACTCTATTACAACGACTTACAACTCCAAATATATATTTTAGATACTCAACAAGCTTTCATTTTTCCGATGAATGAATAGTACTATTTCGACATCAGGCAGTTTTTATTTCGTTTTTTAGACTCTATTTCCAGCCCTTATTATATTAATTGGCACAAATCAACAAGCATATACAGTTAATTATCAGATCATTTACCACAACAAAATCATATCCTTTATACATTTCAAAGAGAATTAATTGCATATGAAAATAAATTTTATATACAATTCTTAATGATTAATATTACTTTTCATATATATTTGTAAACAACAATTCGTTTTTAAGGAATTGCCCGGATTTCTGTACAAATGTGACTATATAAATATTGTTAACGTAATTGACTATGGCTAAAAAGGAGGATTTTAGGCAAGACTCGTTTGATCTTTCCTCTCAAACGCCTACAATAATCTGTAAAAGTTTTGTGCTCTATGGATCTGTAGAAGAAACGCATCACATACGCGTGGAAGGGACTATAGTAGGAGATATAAAACAGGCTCATACTGTTGTAATTGGCACAACAGGTATAGTTCGAGGAAATATTCATGCAAAAAATCTAGTTGTATTCGGTCGTATCGAAGGTAATATATGCGTAACCGAGTCTATCTCCATAAAAAGTACGGGTAGAATAGTGGGCAAACTTAATGCGCAAATATTCACATTAGAGCATGGCGCAACATACGAAGGACTCATCGCTATGAAACCTCTTCTTTCATAAAATAAAGTTTATTTATCCCCATAATTATTAACGAATCTAATATTTTATCGCTATGGTTTATGAAATCCAATCTTTTCCCAGCTTAGTTGAAAATAATAATACAAATCTGTCACAAACAGCGAAGGATTTGCTTCACGGCTTGAAAATTCAACATAATAATAAATGGTATATCTGTGGAGACCTTGCCCTGAATGAAGGTCAATCTCCTCATAAGTTAATAAACTCATCACCGGATGATATAGACTATCAGATATTAGCTAAAGCAGCTATGTTGTTAGTAGAAAATCAAGTGGAGCAACCGATAACAATCACCACAGGTTTTCCTTATTCTACTTATTATATTTATAAAGACAAAGCCATAGAATTTTTCCAACGCACTCATATGCTCGATTATGACATTTCAACACACAATGCGGGGAATAAGAAAAGAGTAATATTAGAAGTACAGAAGGTTGAAGTGATTCCTGAAATTGTAGGATGTACAATCGGAATACGTAAAGGAGAACCTCAGGTTTCGGGAAATTTCTTTGTATTCAGTTGTGGGTTTGGAACATTTGAATCTATCCTCAGTACAGATTCAGGTATTATTGAGCAAACAATGATCAGTACGCATGGAATTCGTTATGCTGTAAATCTGATGATAAATGAACTGAAGAGCAAATATTATTTGGAGCTTAGAAATACACATCAAATTGATGAAGCATTCAAACGTGGATATATTTTCTTGAATCGTCAAAATATTGATTTAAGAGAAATACGTAAAAGTGTTATTCAAACATATTATCAAGAAGTGATATCTCCAAACTTACGCAGTGTCATTAATGACTCCAACCTGGTTAAAGCCAACCGTATATATATGTGTGGAGGCGCTATGTATTATGAAGAGCTTATCGATTGCTTTAAGGAGGAATTCGGCAAATTCACAGAAATAACAGTTTTAGATAATCCGGAAACATTAGCAAGTAAAGGTTATGCAATTAACTCGTTACGCGTAGGACATGGCAAATTTAAATCATCTGTAGGTATAGATATAGGAAATGCCACTACTGTAGTAGCTAACTTTTCGGGAGAATAAATAATAGTATAGAATATTACATTATAAAGATCAGGAATGTTTCTCTTTAAGCGAAAAATTGATGAGATCGAACCTCAACCTGCCAGAATCGTAGAATTGGGACGAGACGTAATTGTATTAGGCTCACTATACCTAACCGAAGGACAAGAGAAAAATTTCTATGTAGAAGACACTCTGACTGTTGACATTAATGCTCACATTACCGGTAGTGTAACGGCCACAGGTTGCATCATTGACGGCAAAGTAACAGGTAATATCATTTGTGCAGAGAGTTTAGAACTTGGCCCGACAGCGGTTATAGAAGGTACAATCACAGCCAAGGCAGCTGTCATAAATGCGGGTTGCGTTGTGAATGGTGAAGTTGTATTAGATCCTCTACTGGAAGTTCCTATATTAAATATAAAGATTGCAGAAGCAAAAAACTATCTTGAAAAAGAAGGAACAACGATCTCTGTAGATTCTTTCTCCAAAATAGAAGAAGAAATTCCCCAAAAGGATTCAAGAGCTTTCAACAACCCACCAAATAAAGAGCAAAAAAGCCCGATAATCCAAGACAGAAAAATTGAAACAAAGCCCCTGGATGAAAGTGATAATTGGTGGTAACGCATATACTCATAAAAACAAAAGCTTGTAAAGAATTCTTTACAAGCTTTATTTTGTAATAAAATGTGCCCCCACCGCTCAGACTCTTTCTTGGAAGATTTGAGACAATTAAATCAATAAAAAAGCAGTCCGTATAAATCTGATAAATTCGTGGAAAAGGTTTATCAATCTAAAC
This sequence comes from Dysgonomonas sp. 37-18, assembly GCF_001899125.1. Lineage (NCBI taxonomy): Bacteria > Pseudomonadati > Bacteroidota > Bacteroidia > Bacteroidales > Dysgonomonadaceae > Dysgonomonas > Dysgonomonas sp. 37-18. Next base: position 29,778 of record NZ_MKVC01000025.1, read on the forward strand.
AGTCTAATAACTCAAAAAAGATAGAGAGGGCGTTCAATAAGTTATAAATACATCAAAACTTGGTATATCCAGGTACTTTTCATTATATTTGTCCAATGAAGAAATCTGATTAGCATACAGCAAATAAATGTTTCGTACATGGCACTCAGTGAATGCCATAGAATTTTATTTGTTAAATTTTTAAGATCTGCTAAAATGATTAATTTTTTTGAAAGTCCTTTTAAAGGCAAAATAATCAAAGACCACATTACCAACCCCAATATTATTGCGGGCAAATACTCCTACTATTCAGGTTACTATCATGGACACTCTTTTGATGACTGCGCTCGCTATTTAATGCCAGATAGAAATGATATCGATAAATTGATTATAGGTTCATTTTGTTCCATTGGAAGTGGCGTTAGTTTTATTATGGCGGGAAATCAAGGGCATCGACACAGTTGGATATCGAGTTTCCCATTTTTTTATATGCCGGAGGTGGAAATCTTCAATAAAGCAATTGATGGATTTGAAAACGCAGGAGATACCGTTGTCGGAAATGATGTTTGGATTGGAACCGAGGCAATAATCATGTCAGGAGTAAAAATCGGTGATGGTGCCGTAATTGGCAGTCGGTCGGTGGTCACTAAAGACGTTGCCCCTTATACGATTATTGGCGGAAATCCATCGAAAACTATCAAATCACGATTTTCTGAACAGCAGATCAAAATGCTCTTAGAAATCAAATGGTGGGATTGGGATGAAGAAAAATTGTCTGAAGCTATTCCTATAATTTGTTCTGATAATATAGAATTGCTATATGAATTTTATCACAAACATATAGTCCAATAAATCTTTAGGCTCTTCACATGAAGAGCCTAAAGATTTATTGTTATTTATAAAAACAGACATGAGAATCTATCTCCAAGTGGTCTATTTACTTTCTCGCTATCACATTTTACCCTCTTCCAAAATGACCAATAAAATTTCTCATGACTTCGACATCTGTCTTGTGGAAAACTCATTGTAAAAGATAATATTTGTATGTAGATAGTGGTAGTATGCCTATCAAAAACTTTTAAGAACAGTATCACTCTTGGTTCAACTTTGGATACGAAACCCCATCTTAAACTAGACAAAATTGTAATAAAAAACCACCTACGCTATGCATAAGTGGCCTATTATCAGTGACCCCGGAGGGGTCGTCTGTTTCTTATTCTAAATAGTATATAGTCAATTAATTATATGATAATATCCAATCTTTAGTAACGATTTAGGAACAATATCATTTGTCTCTCAAAATACCACTTTTGGCTTAGGGTTGACCGTATTCTTACATATAAATTACTGAGAATAAAGGTACGAAAATGAATTGAAAATCAAAGACCAACTTTATTTTTTAGGATCATTTATAGATATAAAAAGGTGTGTTTTCTCCTATTGCTTTGATAAAAGAGGTAATATCATTTTATTCTTCATAGAACTTATATATTAGAATTTTCAGTTAACTCTACTAATTGAAGCTTCTCCTTCTTTATTAAAATTTCTTTCTCTTTTAATTATTTAGAGTTTATAATAAGATAGTGTTATATTTCATTTTTATTAACTTTGTTTATATGTAATCGTAATGTATGAAAAAGTTATTCCTTCTCATTATTATATTATTTCCGACTTGCAATGTTTTCCCAAAAACATCACAAGATACTATATTCAACTCTCTATATGAATTGATTAAACATAAAGACCTCTATGTAACAGAGAAGGAGGAGAGAATATCCGAAATAAAAAAACTGCTTAAAACGCCTAATATTACTGACGATCAGCGTTATGATATAAATCTCAAACTATATAACGAATACAAAGTTTATTTGTCTGATTCTGCAATTTATTATGCCAGAGAGAATACAGCTATTGCAAAAAAGCAAAATCATAATACATGGATAAATGAATCTAAACTAGATTTAGTATCCTTATATATTGTATCTGGTATGTTTATTGAAGCTGTTGATATATTAGGATCAATAAAAACTAAAGACCTTCCCGATTGGCTACAGATTAAATACTATGATTGCTACAAACAGCTATACAACTACTATTCAAGTAATAATCCATATACTCAGATCTATTTAGAAAAAAGTAATCTATACAGAGATTCTTTACTGAATGTATTGGATAAAGAATCCAGCCATTATAAGATTGTATATGCAGAGAAACTATATGACGAATCTCGTCTAAATGATGCGAAACAAATATTGCAAAAGCTTTTAGACCAAACGAAATCAGACACTCACGAAAAAGCAGTTCTCGCTTATGCACTAGCCAATATTTACAAAAAAGAAGGAAATATAAACTTACAGAAACATTATTATGCCATATCTGCGATTTGCGATATAAAGAATGCTATCAAGGAAAATGCATCTATGCAGGCATTGGCCTCAATCCTATATGAAACAGGTGAAGTAGAAAAGGCCTACGATTGCATAAAATCGTCTATGGAAGATGCCATGTTTTGTAATGCGCGCTTAAGAACATACGAAGTTTCACAAATATTTCCAATTATAGACTCTGCGTATCAGGAAAATGTGAATAAACAAAAATCAGAATTACAGTTGTTTCTTATTCTTGTCAGTATATTATCTGTATTCCTTATTATAGCAGTAATATATGTGTATAGGCAGATGAAAAGAGTTTCTCGGATACGTAAAGAACTTTATCATACTAATGTAAAATTAAACGATCTTAATAAGGATTTACAATCTAGTATCAACCAACTTAACGATGTAAACAAAGAACTTTCGTATGTAAACAATCAATTATCGGATGCAAACCAAATAAAAGAAGCATATATTGGGCATTTCCTTGATCTATGTTCTACATATATAAATAAACTGGAAAATTTTCAAAACTCTCTCAATAAGAAAGCTGTCGAAAGGAAACTTGATGAATTATATAAAATGTTGAAATCAAGTAAAATGATCGATGACGAATTGAAAGAACTCTACGAGAACTTTGACAATATTTTCCTGCATCTGTATCCGAATTTTGTTGAGGAATTCAACTCTCTTTTAATAAAAGAAGAACAGTTCGTATTAAAACCTAATGAATTGCTTAATGTGGAACTTCGTATATTTGCATTGATTCGATTAGGTATAACAGATAGTTCCAAAATTGCTAACTTCTTGCACTATTCAGCAAATACAATTTATAGCTATCGTACCAGAGTACGAAATAAAGCTGCTGTCCCCCGCGAAGAATTTGAATCAATGGTTATGAAAATAGGTGTTATTAAGAAAAACTAACACATACGGCGTCTATATTTTTGGCTATATCAAAATCGGTTAATCAGCTATATATTAATAATATATAATATATTTGGCTCTATATTTTATCAATGTGAATTTTCTTTAAATACTTCCTCCTCATATTTTTGCATATGAGAGGTTATACTCTTTTTAGCTTCACAAATACAATAAGCTGAATAATGTTAACCATAAAAATGAATAAGAAAATTCTAATCACGCAGACCATGAAAAAAAATCAAAAAAAGAAATGGGCTTATTTAGGCAGAATATGTCTGCTTATGTTGTCTTTGACTTTCACGTTTACATTATCTGCTCAAAACCGGAAAACAATTTCGGGAGTAGTTTTGGATGAAAAAGGAGAAAGTATTATAGGTGCATCAGTTTCGGTAAAAGGGACTACTAATGGTACAATCACCGACATCGAAGGGGCATTTACCTTGGATGTTGAAGAAAATGCTACTTTAACAATCTCTTATCTTGGATTCTTGACTCAAGAAATCTCGGTAGCCGGAAGAACCGATTTTCGTATTATCTTAAAAGAAAAAGCAAAGATGCTCGATGAAGTCGTTGTAGTAGGCTATGGAGTGGTACGTAAAAGGGATCTCACAGGCTCGTTATCGTCTGTAGAAGCCAAAGTAATGCAGGATAAGCCAGTTTCCAATATCGGCGAAGCACTCCAAGGTCGTGCAGCTGGGGTACAAATTATTAACTCTGGCGTACCAGGTAGTAATGTAAGTATTCGGATTCGCGGATTAGGTTCTATCAATAATTCTGATCCTCTATTAGTTATTGATGGCGTACCAACTGATATGCCTTTAAATGCTCTCAATCAGAATGATGTTGAAACAATAGACATACTAAAAGATGCTTCGGCTACAGCCATCTATGGTTCACGCGGTGCGAATGGTGTGGTGTTAATAACGACTAAAAAAGGTAAATCTGGAGACGGCCTTATATCAGTAAGTGCCAACTGGGGAATACAAGATGCAACCAGTGTGCCTGAGATGTTGAATGCATCGCAGTTTGCATCATTACACAACGAGATGATGGCTAATAATGGCAGAGGACAGCGTCCTGACTTTGCAGACCCATTATCATGGGGAAAAGGGACAGACTGGATAGATGCGTTATTACGTACGGCTATGATGCAAAATTACTCAGCTTCATACTCCGGGGGTAATGATAAGAGTAATTACTATGTATCGGGAGGAGTCTTGGATCAGGAAGGCATTGTTATTAACACATCCTATCGCCGTTATACGTTCCAATTCAATGGTGAATCAAAAGTCCGTTCTTGGCTGAAATTCGGGAATAACGTTACACTAAGTCATGATGTAAAAAAGAATGGTTCTTATAGCGTACTTAACACAATGTCTTCTTTACCAACTCAGCCCATATTTAACGAAGACGGAACCTATTCGGGGCCGGGTACGGAAGCTGAATTCTACGGAGATGCTCGTAATCCGATAGGGACAGCACGTTTAGAGAAAAGTACAACGAAAGGTTATAACATATTAGGTAATATTTATGGAGAAGTTTCTCTTTTTGACAAAGTAACTTATAAAATGTTGGGAGGAATAGATTTCAAATTCTGGGATAATGTGAATTTTTCTCCAAAATATGATTGGAAGCCAATTCCTGTACCGAATTCTTACCGCGGTGAAAGTTCAAATAAAAGCCTTACTTACCTGTGGGATAATACAATTACATACATGGACACTTTCAATGAAAAACATAACCTGAATGTTATGTTGGGGTCAAGTGCACAAAACAATGTATACAATTATATGAATGCAAGCATTAAAGAATTTTTATCTGATGATTACAATCAATTGAATAACGGGTTATTAGACCCGACAGTGGGTGGTAGTAAAAACGAGTGGGCTTTGCTTTCTTTCTTTGGACGTGTAAATTATTCTTTCGATAATAAATATTTATTGACAGCTACCGTTCGCCACGATGGGACATCTCGCATAACGAAGTCCAACCGATGGGGTACTTTTCCTTCTTTCTCTGCTGCATGGCGTTTATCGGAAGAATCTTTCTATAAAAAGAATGATCTATTGAGTGATATAAAATTACGCTTGGGATACGGAGTAACAGGCAACCAGGCAGTGTTAGATAATTATGCTGCCGTTACCCGTCTGAAAACAGCACAATATGTATTCAACGGTACACCAGTTTCTACACTATATCCATTAGTAATGCCCAACCCTAATATTAAGTGGGAAACAGTAAAACAAGCAAATATTGGTTTCGATGCAACATTGCTGAAACAACGCATCAACCTCACATTCGATACTTATATAAAAACAACAACTGATATGTTGGTTGGTATGGTTGTTCCTATTACTACCGGATATTCGGATGAATATACACCAATGATTAATGCAGGAGAAGTAAAAAATACGGGATGGGAACTGACTGTCTCCTCGCAAAATATGAAAGGAGCATTCGAATGGAATACAGACTTCAATGTGTCATACAATAAAAATAAGGTGGTGAAGCTAAATAATAATACGCCGATCTATTTCGGCTACCAATCTCATATTGAAGGACGTCCTGTTGGTTCGTTTTATGGATGGGTAACAAACGGATTATTCCAGAATTGGGATGAGGTTAACAACTATGCATACCAGTATCAAGGAGCAGATGCGGCTAATGGAACAGCACCTGGTGATATTAAGTTTTTGGATATAGACAACAATGGTGTGGTAAACGATTATGACCGTACATACATTGGTAATCCTACTCCTACATGGAATTTCTCGATGAATAATAATTTTGCTTATCGCAATTTTGATTTACAGATATTCTTACAGGGAGTTGCCGGAAATAAAATTTATAATGCGAACAGGGTATCTCTTGAAGGAATGTACACCATTAGAAATCAGACTACAAAAGTTCTCGATCGCTGGACTGGTGAAGGTACAAGCAACTCTATACCTCGTGCTATTTATAGTGACCCTAATAAAAATACACGAAATTCAGATCGATTTATTGAAGATGGAAAATATTTGCGTTTGAAGAACCTAACATTAGGTTATAAATTGCCTACTCCTCTGGCAAAGAAAGCATATCTCAGTAGCTTAAGGATATACATGTCGGCTCAAAACTTATTAACCCTAACCAAATATTCGGGGTTCGATCCTGAAGTACAAGGAGGTGTTGATAATAGTAGCTATCCACTTACACGCACAATCAGTTTTGGTGTTGATATTAAATTCTAAATCTAAAAAGATAATACAATCATGAAAAAAATAATATATACTGGATTTTTTCTATTAGCTTGCATAATGAGCTCTTGTTCAGACTTTCTCGAAAAAGAGCCTTATGAAGATCCAAGTGCAGAAACAATCAAAGATGAAGCATCTGCAATAGCTATGACTAATGCGGCTTATCAGCCGATGCAACGCCCAAAATTGTATAATATGAGAATATGGGCACTCGATATTGTTGCAGGAAATAGTGAAGTTGGAGCCGGAGGGGGTGACGACGGAATAGAAACAATACAATTGGCAAACTTTGTTGCCGGGCCCGATAATTTTGCAGCTATCGACTTATGGCGTGGGCCTAACCCGGGTATACTCTACTGCAATACAGTATTGAAGAATGTACCAGAAATGAATATAAAAGAAGAGATTAAGAACCGATGTATGGGTGAAGCTAAATTTCTTCGGGCAAGTTATTACTTCACTCTTGTACAATTATTTGGGGATGTGCCTTTAAGTCTCACACCATCTAAGCCGGGAGACGATCTTTTCCCCGTTCGAGTAAGCAAGGATAAGATTTACAATGAAGTTATTATTCCGGATTTACTTGAAGCAATAGAGTTACTTCCTCGCCGTGAAAATTATAGCAGCAAAGACCTCGGACGTGCAAGTAAAGGTGCAGCCGCAGGTATATTAGCTAAAGTTTATCTCACATTAGGGCAATATCAGAAATGTATAGAAATGTGCAATATGGTTGAGAGTTTTGGTTATGTACTTAATCCCGACTATAGCGATTGTTTTGGTGGAGAAGATAAACATAAAAATACACCAGAATCATTATTTGAAATTCAATATTATGGATTGACAAAAGCTGGTTTTTGGAGTGATGAGAATCAGGCTTGTTGGTTAAGCACCTATATGGGACCTCGCAATTCTGGTTGGGTAGGCGGAGGATATGGATGGAACCAGCCAACTCAGGAATTCGTAGACCAATATGAACCGGGAGATTTGCGCAAAGACAAAACAATTCTTTATGAGGGAGGGCCATTATTTGATGGTAAGCCGTATAAGAGTTCAATGTCAACTACTGGATACAATGTGCGTAAATTTTTAGTACCGCTTTCTATTTCACCTGACTACAATACTAATTCGGCAAGTATTATTGTATTACGCTATGCTGATATACTACTTATGAAAGCTGAAGCTCTGAACGAATTAGGCAACACAACTGATGCCGAAGAGCCATTGTATAATGTACGTAAGCGCGCAGGATTAACAAACAGAAATGATGTGGAAAATTTGACGCAAGAACAAATGAGAGAGAAGATCCGTCATGAACGTCGCATAGAACTGGCATTCGAAGGCCATAGCTGGTTTGATCTGATACGATGGGATAATGGACAATATGCTCTTGATTTTCTTCATTCTATTGGAAAAGTAAATGCTCAGAAAAAACATTTATTATTGCCTATTCCGCAAAAGGAAATAGATTCGAATCCTAATCTTAAGCAAAATCCGGGTTATTAATTTGAAAATAGATATTAAAATGAAAAAACTATATAATATTTTATTACTAATATCACTGGTGCTACCGCTTATGCTTTCATCTTGCTCGGATGATTATGCGGAAACCAATTTAGAGTATCAGCCACTTATACTGACTGCCAGTGACGAAGTTATTGTTTTGGACATAACAGCACCCCAAAGTAACGCTGTGACTTTCGAATGGACTCCAGGGTCAAATTTCAATACAAATGCCGCCATAACTTATATATTTGAATTGGGTCTGAGTGGTTTTACAAAAAGTGTACAAGTTGAATTAAATCAGGGGAAAAATTCAGTTTCCTATAGAACTGAAGAATTAAACAAAATACTTCTTGAGAACTTTGATGTAAATCCCGGCGATGAAGTGGATTTGGAAGCTCGTGTAACAGCTACAGTGCATAGTGAAAATATCCAACCTCAAATTTCTGAAATAGTCAAGCTAAAAATTACAGGATACAAACCTGTTTCTTCGACTCTTTATCTGATAGGCGGTGCTGCGCCTAATGGTTGGAGTGCAGACGATGCAACTAAAATGAATACTGTGTCGGGGGCTGCCGGAGGTTTCGTATGGCAAGGGAAATTAAATGCCGGAGAATTGAAGTTTATAACCACATTAGGAGAGTTTCTCCCTTCATATGGCAAGGGTAGTGATGAAACTAAGTTGCTGTTAAGAGAATCGGATGATGATCCGGATGATAAATTTAATATTCCTGCGACAGGCATTTATAAGATTTCGGTAAATATTATTAATCTGACAATTCATATTGAGACACTCGATGCACCTGAATATAGTGAATTATGGTTTGTCGGTAATCCTACAGGTTGGAGTTTCAAACCAATGACGTCAGATATGTCAGATCCATTCATTTTCTATTTCAATGCTGATCTTTCTGCCGGAGGAGAATTTAAAATTGGAACAAAAGCAGATTTCGATGATAGTGTTGTCTTTCTTCGTCCCAAATCGGATGGACAAGGTGCAGGAACAGATTTGAATGTGGTTAAATGGTCTAAAAATGAAAATGCTGATGATTATAAATGGAATATAACAGGAGGAGTTTATAAGATAAAACTTGATACCCGTGATATGAAAATAGATATAATTCCATTTACTCCTTATGCAATGATTTATATGGTAGGTGATGCTACTCCAAGCGGATGGAGTATAGATAATGCTACTCCATTAACGGCTACAGCCGATCCTAATAAGTTTACATGGACAGGAACACTGAATGCCGGAGAATTGAAATTTACTTGTGATAAACAAAGCGATTGGAATGGCGATTGGTTTCTGGCTAATCAAAATGGTATAGAACCTTCGGGTGATATAGAGCAAATGCTATTTAGTGCGAAAGGTGCTAATCCCGATAATAAATGGAAAATAACCACTGCCGGAACATATACCATAGAACTGGATCAATTGCAACAAACTGTGAAAATCAAAAAACAATAATAAAACAACAGGTGGTGATGTTGGAAAGCATTGCCACCTTAGAAAGAAATATCATGAAAAAAATATATTTATCCATAGTATTGTGCCTGGCATTATTCAGTAGTTGTGAAGATTACTACGATACAGACAGCGATCCGGTTATATACGGTGAGACATATTTCAATGCTGATCTTAGTACGGATAAGGCATGTTATAAGCCGGGAGAAACAGTTCAATTCACACTGAAAGAAAAGCCTTCCAGTAACGTAAAAATTCGTTATTCCCATTTAAGTATGGTTATTTCAGAAGAAAGTTTATCATCTACTTCATGGAACTGGACAGCTCCATCAGAAGATTATAAAGGATATATGGTAGATATCTATGAAGTTGTAGACGGAAAAGAAAAAATACATCAAAGTATTGCAGTCGATGTATCTTCTGACTGGAAGAAATTTCCGCGTTACGGATTTCTTTCATCCTATGGTAAAATGTCGGAGGCAATTATAGATAATAACATAAATAACCTAAGTAGGTATCACATAAATGGAGTCCAGTTTTACGACTGGATGTATGACCACCATCGCCCGTTAGCAGGAACAGTAGCTGATCCGGCTACTACATGGCCCGATCTGATGGGAAGGACGAATTACCTATCCACTGTAAAAGGTTATATAAATGCGATACACAACAAAGGGATGAAAGCTATGTTTTATAATCTGGCCTTTGGAGCGTTAAGCAATGCTGCATCTGACGGAGTAAAAGAAGAATGGTATATTTTCAAAGATAAAAATCATTCAGAGAAAGATAATCATCATCTTGATCCACCTTTTCGCAGCAGCATTTATCTGACTAATCCCGCTAATATTGAATGGCAGAATTACATCGCTGGAAGGCATAAAGATGTTTATAATGTTTTTGATTTTGACGGATTTCATATCGACCAGCTAGGTAACAGAGGAGATGTATACGATTACAACGGAGATAAAGTAAATCTGGAAAACAGTTATTCTTCCTTTATTGCAGCCATGAAACAAGCTTCTCCCGAAAAAAGGTTGGTAATGAATGCTGTTTCTCAATACGGACAGCAAACTAGCATTGCAAAATCCGATGTGGACTTTCTATATACGGAAGTATGGGACGAAAGTAAAACATTCGAGGCCTTAGCAAAAGTAATTACCGACAACTATTCTTTCAGCAATAGTACCAAAAGTACAGTTCTTGCAGCCTATATGAATTATGCAAAGTCAAACAACAGAGGCTATATGAATATACCTGGAGTTTTGCTGACTAATGCTGTGATTTTCTCTTTTGGCGGAGCTCATCTCGAATTGGGAGAACACTATTTAGCGAATGAATATTTCCCGAATTCGAATTTGCAGATGAAGACAGAACTGAAAAAGTCGATGACGCATTACTATGATTTTCTTGTAGCATATCAGAATTTATTGCGTGATGGAGGAACCTTTTCTTCGGTAAATGTTCAATCTGTTGATGGAGGTTTGACTTTTGAAACATGGCCAGCATCGCAAGGGAGTGTAGCCGTACTTGGAAAAAAGTTTAATGACAGGGAAATCATTCATCTGATAAATTTCTCTCAGGCTAACTCTATGGAATGGCGCGATACGAATGGTACACAAGCAGAACCAACGTTAGTTGCAAACCCTGCAATAAAAATAACGGCAAGTAAGGCTGTCTCAAAAGTGTGGATAGCTTCACCGGATATAAATGGTGGAGTCGCTCAGAATATCGAGTTTTCTCAGTCGGGCAATGAGGTTACATTGACTTTACCATCTCTTAAATATTGGGATATGGTAGTATTCGAATATTAAAGGTTTAAGAATAGACTATTATGATAAAGAAAGTTTGGTTATTTATCATGGGATTGATATTTTCTTCGGCAACATTGATTGCCGGAGAATGTATCTCCTATACGAAGAATGGCAATCAGGTCATATTTAACTGTAAAGACGGTTCGAAATTATCATTGACAATCAATAGCAGTTCGGTAGTCAAAGTATGGTTCGATCAATCTGGAAAATTTATAAGAAGTAATGAATCATTTGCCATTGTTAATGAAAATCTGGAAGATATTGGAGAGGTGAATGTTAATGACGAGCCCTCCTGCTACGAGATATTCACATCTAAGCTACGCATCCGGATTAATAAGAATCCGATGCAGTTGCAAATATTCGATAAATGGCAGAAGTTGCTTTTTAGCGATTTTAAAGAGAAAGGACATATAGCCGATTCAAAAGCAGTAAAAGCTTATAAAATTTTGCGCAATGATGAGCAGTTTTTTGGCCTTGGAGAAAAGACAGGACCATTGAACCGTCGCGGACGTTCTTATAAAATGTGGAATAGCGACCGACCTTGTTACAGCGTAATGGAAGATCCGTTGGCTAAAAGTATTCCATTTTTTATGAGTAGTTACCGTTATGGAATATTTCTGGATAATACATATAAAACCGAATTTAAGTTCGGAACGGAATCTGATGAGTACTACTCATTTGAAGCACCGGATGGGGCTTTTATTTACTATTTCATATTTGGAAAAGATTATAAAGACATACAAGAGCAATACATCGACCTGACTGGTAAACCTATCATGCCTCCTAAATGGGCATTAGGTTTTGCACAGAGCCGTGGCTTATACACCAAAGAGGCTCAGGCATTGGAAGTAGCAGCCGAGTTTCGTAAGCGTCAGATTCCTTGCGATATAATCTATCAGGATATAGGATGGACTCAATATTTACAGGATTTCGAGTGGCGTAAGGGAAACTATACCGACCCGAAAGGAATGTTGAAAACATTGAAAGAGCAGGGCTTTAAGATGATTGTGTCGCAAGATCCTGTAGTGTCACAGGCGAATGATAAACAATGGAAAGAAGCCGATAAATCAGGTTATTTTGTAAAAGATATCCGTAACGGAAAATCCTACGATATGCCTTGGCCCTGGGGAGGAAACTGTGGTGTGGTAGATTTTACAATCCCTGAAGTAGCTGACTGGTGGGGTACCTACCAGCAAAAACCTATCGACGATGGGATAAGCGGTTTCTGGACAGATATGGGCGAACCAGCTTGGAGCAACGAAGAAGATATTGACCGCCTGAATATGAAACACCACATAGGTATGCATGATGAGATACATAATGTGTATGGCCTTACTTGGGATAAAGTAGTAAAAGAACAGTTTGAAAAACGAAATCCTAACAAGCGAATCTTTCAGATGACACGCTCTGCTTATGCAGGATTACAGCGTTATACTTTCGGATGGACGAACGACAGTGGTAACGGCAATGATGTATTGGAAGGTTGGGGGCAACTTGAAAATCAGGTAGCAGTAGGAGTTTCTGCCGGATTAGGCGGTATTCCTTTCTGGACAACAGATATCTCGGGATATTGTGGTGATATTACCGATTATAATGCTATGGGAGAGCTATATACCCGATGGATGCAATTCGGAGTATTTTGCCCGTTGAGCCGTGCACATCATGAGGGAGACAATGCTGTAGAACCTTGGATGTTCGGTGATGTAGTGGAAAAGAATACAAAAGCGGCTATAGAGTTGAAATATCAACTATTCCCCTATTTGTATACTTATTCACGCATAGCACACGATACTGGGTTGCCTATAACAAGAGGTTTGTTTATGGAGTATCCGAATGACGAGGAAGCAATAAAAATTGATAACCAATTTATTTTCGGACAGGAATTATTAGTCGCTCCTGTGCTGAAAAAGGGTGAACGTGTAAAACGTATATACCTTCCTGATGGAGAATGGATAGATTTTAATGATAAAAAAACAGCCTATCTGGGTGGGCAAACCATTACCTATCGTGCACCGTTGAATACAATTCCTATTTTCGTAAAAAAAGGTTCTATTATTCCCATGATGCCTGTTATGCAATATATACACGAGAAAAAAGATTACCCGTTATTTGTTCATATCTTCCCGAATTATGAAGATGAAAGTACTTCTTTCGAACTTTATGAAGACGAAGGTGAAAATCTGGATTACTTAAAAGATATATCTTCTAAAACACAATTTACCTCTACAACATTAACCAATAGCTATGAAACTGTAATTACTCCAAATGACAATGGATTTGTGCAATCGAACAAGCGGAATATCATTCTCACATACCATTTGGAATGTAAACCTAACAATGTAGTCATAGATGGTAAAACTGCTACGATAATAGAAGAAAATCAACTCACAAATAAGCTAGAGAAAGACTTTTCATCAATAGAGTGGTCGTGGAACGAAGATTCTAAAGAATGTTGGGTAAAAGTTCCGGATAAACGTAACAAAATTAAAATATCAATAAATTAATAAGTAAAGGATGAAAAAAATACTTTCACTATTAAGTTTTTACTTAATAGCTGTAACAGCTATAGCTCAGACATTCAAATCTCCTTCAGGAAATTTTGAGATGAAATTTTCTATCACAGAAAAAGGTGAGCCAACATATGAACTGAACTATAAAGGGAAAAAAGTAATAAACCCTAGTAAGTTAGGATTAGAATCTTTTGGGGATAAACCCTCTTTCTACGATAATTTTAGTGTTGTAAATGTGAATAACGCTTCATTTGACGAAACATGGCAACCGGTGTGGGGTGAATCAAAAGACATCCGTAACCATTATAACGAAATGATTGTTAGCCTGACACAAAAAGATACAGAGCGAATAATGATTCTTCGTTTCCGTTTATTTGATGATGGATTAGGATTCCGTTATGAATTTCCAGAACAAAAAAAGCTTACTTATTTTGCGGTGAAAGAGGAATTGACTCAATTTGCTATGACTGATGATCATACAGCATGGTGGATTCCGGGCGATTATGATACCCAAGAATATGATTATACAAAATCCCAGTTATCAGAAATTCGTCATCTTCAGGAATCTGCAAGAACGGATAATCTTTCACAAACAGGATTTTCCAATACAGGAGTGCAGACTTCTTTACAATTGAAAACATCTGATGGCATTTATATTAATTTACATGAAGCGGCATTGATCAATTATGCGTGTATGCACCTGAATCTGGATGATAAAAACTTCGTCTTCCAATCTTGGTTAACACCTGATGCAAATGGAACAAAAGGGCATTTACAAGCTCCTTGTTCTACACCTTGGCGTACAATTATTGTTAGTGACGATGCTCGCGATATTCTGGCTTCTAATATCACATTGAATCTGAATGAACCATGTAAAATAAAAGATACATCATGGATCAAACCCATGAAATACGTTGGGGTATGGTGGGAAATGATTACTGGTAAGAGCGATTGGTCGTATACCAACGATTTTCCTAGTATACAGATTGGCAAAACAGATTATAGCAAAGCTAAACCACACGGACGTCATGGAGCAACTACGAGCAACGTGAAGAAATATATTGATTTTGCTGCACAACATGGATTTGACGGGGTCTTGGTCGAAGGATGGAATATCGGATGGGAAGATTGGTTCGGACATTCCAAAGATTTTGTGTTTGACTTTCAAACTCCATATCCGGATTTTGATATTGAAGATATACACCGTTATGCGAAGAATAAAGGTGTCAAAATGATTATGCATCATGAAACATCTGCATCTATCCGCAACTATGAACGTTTTATGGATGATGCATATAAATTGATGAACAAATATGATTATCCTGCCGTAAAAAGTGGTTATGTAGGAGATATCATCCCTCGAGGAGAGAATCACTATAGTCAATGGATCAACAATCACTATCAGTATGCCATTGAGAAAGCTGCTGAATACAAGATCATGGTAAATGCGCATGAGGCTGTACGTCCAACAGGAGTTTGCCGTACATGGCCAAACTTAATAGGAAACGAATCGGCTCGTGGAACGGAATACCAAGCCTTTGGCGGAAGTAAACCAAACCATACAACTGTACTTCCTTTTACTCGTTTAATAGGTGGCCCGATGGATTATACTCCGGGGGCTTTTGAAAATGATATTAGTAAATATAACCCGAATAACAAATCATGGGTAAACACAACATTGGTAAACCAGCTGTCTTTATATGTAACTATGTCTAGTCCGCTTCAAATGGCTTGTGATTTCCCTGAAACCTATGAAAAGTATATGGATGCGTTTCAATTCATAAAAGATGTGGCTCTAGACTGGGATAAGTCGAAATACCTTGAAGCAGAACCGGGAGACTATGTGACCGTTGCCCGTAAAGCTAAAGGTACAGACAAATGGTTTGTAGGAAATACGAATGGCGAAACGGGAAGAAATAGTATTGTCAACTTTGATTTTCTGGAAAATGGCAAAACATATATTGCCACTATTTACGCTGATGACAAAGACGCGCATTACAAGACAAATCCACAAGCATATCATATCCGCAAAGTTGTAGTAAACAGTAATTCTAAATTATCACAATATTGTGCTCCGGGAGGAGGTATGGCGATAAGCATCTATCCTGTAACTGACAGGGCCCAGATAAAAGGATTAAAGAAACTTTAATGAATTAAGAAAGATTTAAGTATCTAAATTTTTATTGAAGATCGTTACTATTTGCTTAAATAGCAACGATCTTTTTCATAAATATATAAAACTAAGTAAAATGAAAATACATATATTTTATTTCGTCCTCTCTCTTTTGATGTTATCTATCAGTAATAATTTGTATAGCTAGAATCCATGGATACTTTCGGCAGATCAGCCCGATCCGAGCAATTATTATGGAGAAACTGTCGCTAATGGCGTTATCGGGATAATATCATCGCCCGAGCCATTGAGGGTAAAGGAGGTTGTATTAGCGGGTGTGTACGATGTATATAAACGCGGGAGGGTCAGCAATTTTATCCCAAATTACAATATGTTAAATATGAGACTTGCTTTCAATGGTGAGTCTGTAGCTTCTTATAACATCAACAATTTCAGGCAAGAGTTGAATATGCGCAATGGAGCATTTAGCGGATCATTTCAATATAAAGATTTTGTATTTGTAACCTATTCATACTATGCGTTGCGCCATCTTCCTCATTATGTAATGATGGTTGTAGAAATCGAGACACAGAAAGATGTGAACATCAATGTAGAAAATCTATTAGAAACACCGGCCTCACTCAATAATCAACAGCATTATTTCCAAAGTATAACAAACTCGCATGTTAATATACCTTTGTTGACATCGGTAGCCTATACTCCTACAAAAAAATCAAAGATCGCTGTTTCAAATACATTTCTTTTCGAAGAAGGCAAAAACGATCAGCCTCAACTCATGCACCGAATGAACGATACGGATATGCATGCCATGTCTTTCGAGAAAAACCTAAAAGCAGGCCAGAAATATTCTTTTGCATTAATTGGCAGCTTGATATCATCAGATCAGACAAAAGACCCTTACAACGAAGCGGAACGAATGACTATCTACGCTGCATTGGAAGGAAAGTCAAGGCTTTTAGACAGACATCTAAAAGAATGGGAGAAATTGTGGGAAAGTGATATTCAGATAGAAGGAGATGCTCAGGCACAACAAGATGTGAGAAGCATGCTTTATCATCTTTATTCATTTACTCGCAAAAATACTGCTTTATCTCCATCACCTATGGGATTGAGTGGATTGGGATATAACGGTCATGTATTCTGGGATACAGAAATATGGATGTATCCTCCGATGTTGCTCCTTCATCCCGAAATAGCAAAAAGCATGATTGAATACCGTTTTCAAAGGTTGGATGCCGCATGTAAAAAGGCGGCTTTGTATGGATACGATGGTGCAATGTATCCTTGGGAAAGTGCCGATTCGGGATTTGAAGAAACCCCTGTTAATGCCCTGACAGGAGCATTCGAACATCATATCACAGGAGATGTCGCTATTGCTGCGTGGCAATATTATCTTGTTACAGGAGACAAAGAATGGTTAAAAGAGAAAGGTTGGCCAATATTAAAAGCAACAGCTGAATTTTGGGTTAGCCGTGTGGAAAAAAATGATAAAGGGGAATACGAGATTAAGAATGTTGTTGCAGCAGATGAATGGGCTGAAAATATTAATAATAATGCTTATACCAATGGTACTGCTATCCGAAATTTGCAATATGCATCTAAAAGTGCATCTGTGCTTGGAATTGCCGCACCTGAGGAGTGGAATTTGATTGCGAGTAAAATCCCAATTTCAACAATGAATAATGGAGTAACAAGAGAACATGATAGCTATACAGATCAGAATATTAAACAAGCAGATGTGAATCTTTTGGCATATCCGCTGAAGATTATTACTGATAAAGAACAAATAACACGAGACTTGAACTTCTACCAAACCAAAGTACCTCATTCTGATACTCCGGCTATGACGCAAGCAATATTTTCATTGCTGTATAGTCGTCTGGGTGATAGTGATCAGGCTTATCACTGGTTCAAAGATGCTTATCAACCCAATCTCAATCCTCCTTTCAGAGTGATTGCTGAATGTAAAGGTGGTACAAATCCTTATTTTGCGACAGGTGCCGGAGGCGTCTTACAAGCTGTGATGATGGGGTTTGGAGGTTTGGATATTGACGAAGCAGGAAACATTAATCAAGTAAGATCTGTACTACCTAAGCATTGGAAAAAACTGACAATAACTGGAGTTGGTATAGATAAAAAGACCTTTGTCCGAACTCAGTAAATTTTAATCAAACACACAGTCCTATATTTATTTTCAATAGGAACATTAAAATAATACCCTTAGAATCGCCAAAGATGGTATTTATATATTCTGTAAAACCTCAATTAATGAAAATTATGAAATAGAAGTAAAACCCAAAATATTCCAAATAATAGTTTTTCACTTGACATTCGAAATCAAAAATATTACAGACAAACAGTAAAGTCTTCAGTAATGATTTAGTAACGGATTATAGATAGTTCAATCTACTTTAAAGAGAATAAAATAATTTATAGTATTGAATTGCAGTTATTTAACAAATATTCCCTGATAGGTTCTGTCCCTTGAAATGTAAACAACAAGCTCTTGTAAATGAAGCATTTACAAGAGCTTTATTGTTCTCGTGACTCCGGAGGGGTCGTTTATTTCTTACTCTAAACAGTATATTGTCAATTAATTATATGATAACATTTATTCTTTAGTAATGATTTAGGAATGTTATCATTTGTCTCTCAGCATACCACTTTTGGCTTGGAGTTGGCTATATTCTTTATATGTTCAAAAATAATAAATTCTTTTCATAAATTCAAGTTTTACTTCATCTTACAAAATGAATTTTTTGTAAAAAACTCTAATTAGTATAGCCAGTTAGAAATTCTTTGCCAGAATATTTCGATAATGCGTTGATTTCTTTTTTTAATTAGAGTTGCATTCCATCCAACATCCTCTTTAACCATAGTTAGAGGTTTCAAATGCTCATTGTATTCTGCATCTCTTATTATCTCAATAGAATTAGTAGATAATCCAGTTTCTTCGGCTAGAAGTTGGTCTAATTTATTTTGATCTTTTTGAACGATGGCTTCAAAATAAAGACGTTTGGTTTTCCAATTTTTGTTGCCTGCGGAAGAGTTTATTCTTTGGGGAAGTAATGTTAAATTTCCAATGGATTGATATAATAAAGAAGGTTCATCATATAATTCAGAATCCCATTCCTTGTCTGTATTTTTTTGTGGAGCTATATGTTCAACGGAGTCCAAACTATTCCATTTTTTGAGAGATAAAAAATCACTTGTATTTGCTCTTGCTATTTTCATCAATCCATGTTCATTTTCATCCTCAATAGTGTCATGTGCTGCAATTAGTATTGCTAATCGACACAAAACCTTACCGGCTTCATCATATCTAAAAAAATTAATAGCTCGATTACTCCATGTACTAAAATCTTCTATTCCTCGATTCTTTAAAGAATTAATGAAATGTTTTCTTAATTCTTGAGAGTATAATGTGTCATTATAATCCCAATTCTTATTTTTCTCTTTAAAAAACTCTCGATATGTTGAATCTAGACCTGAGTTAGGATAAGAAGACCTCCAAATACAATAGTATGCAGTGATTGCTTTTATTATGTTAACAAAATTGTTTACACTATCTACTGAGTAGTGATTTCTAATAACATCTTTGAAGGCACTCCCTAAAACAGTTATAGACATTTTGTGACCAGTTGTTCTTAAAAACAGTAATAAAACAGAAGCCAGTTCTCCTTCTTCATGGTTTTTCAAAAAATCTATAGAAACAGTTGAATCATTGCTATAGTCTATCCAAATATTTTTATAGAAATTAGCATAATCACCTAAGAAATGAATAAACGAGCTTCGTTTGTCGAAAATGTTACATTTCTTATAACTATCCATCAAAATTTTCCTTTGGTATGAGAAATGAGAAGATATGGATTGGCCTGAATAGGCAACAAAAAAAGAAGTCAAAAATTCATTAGTCCGTTTATTTTTTTGTTGGGCTGTATTATTATCCTTGAATAAATTATCAATTTCCCTGAAACTTAAATCATTAGAGGAGTCTTTAAAGTCTTTCTCGTTTTCAACAGTATCATTTACAACTAAAGGCTTAAATGTTTCTATTGCTGTTAATGGAGTTCCTGTTGCATTTAAAGACTGAAACATGTCAAAAGCCCAATCTTCATCAGTTGGTTGTATTATTGTAAAACAACAACGGTCTAAGAGATAATGGCACACAGTTAGAACTTGCACTAATTCACACAAAATATATGAATCAGATTTATTACTTGAAAAATCTTTTGTTTTTATTTTGTCTGCGAGATGTTCTCTTTCAAAACTCCATAAACTATCTTGTTTGAAGGAATCTAAGATATCCCATGCAACAGAAAAATCATCAGATTTTTGAAGATGGGCAGTTCTAACTACATTTTTTAGCCAACGATCAATCTGTATAATATTTTGGCTTAAGATCTTCCCAAATTGATTTCTTTTTATTGAACCAAAAATATTTCCAGTACTTTCAAATTTAGTATAATCTTCAATGAAATTACCAAGATAACTAGCTAAATCCGATTTATATGCTTTTTCTAAATTTCCTTCTCGAACCCAATAGTCCATTGCACCCCTAATAATCTTAGGTTTTATTTTAGGTTTGCCTCTTCCTAGATCAAAACTAAATGTATGCAATAGTTTTTGAGTTATCCAATATTCGCAAATTTCCTTCAGGTCTCCATATAATATATTTGATTCTTTCATCTTCGAAAGAATTTCCACCAAATGTTTCGTTAATAAAGTTCCAATAACAGAAATTGTAGATAATCTTTGCTGCCCATCTATTAATAAGTCAATCTTTGAAGGGACAGCTTGCTTATCAACGGGATATATTTTCTCTTTATTAGCCTCTTGAAGTATTATTATTGTACCAAGAAATCTTATCTCTTTGTTATTACTGCTTTTATCATCAATTACACGAAGAACTCCTTTTGAAATATCTTCTAGTAATTGTTCTATATTATCTTGATCCCAACTATATTCTCGTTGGTAAAATGGAATATATAATCCTTGACCTGTTTGATTAAAGAAGTCATCTACACTCCTATTTTCTGTATTAAAGGCACTTTCAATATTAATAACGGACATAATAACTTTAAGTATTAGATAAAACAATTAGCACAATTTATGTTGTCATCCTCGAACATATTTACAAGGCGTGAATCCTTTTTCTTTGAAGAAATTTGCTTCGAGCGTTTAATAAAGTCTAATTTTATTTGCCTTATTCTCTCTGGATGAATAAGATCACTTAAACGTTCCCCTTGTATCCAAGTATAACCACTTTTCTCATATTCCATTGCTTGTTCAAATAGTTTTGGATGTTGCTCATATAACCAAATCCATTCTATCTTTTGTTGGTAAAAACAAAAATAACATCCAGATCTGCTTCTATTATAATAGCCAACCTCTCCGTCAACTTCAAAGATTATAGGATCATAATATGCTGGCATTCCAATACCACTATCAATTAATATTTTTTTTATGTCATCAACATTTAAATTATCAGTATTTTCTACCAAAGGAAAAGAATCTAATTTACCTACAGGATAATCAGTAGTTTTTAACCATTCAAAAACAGCTTTATTAAAATATACAATATTTGTGTCCAGTAAATAATTAAGTTTTTTGGAATAAAAGAAAGATTTCGTTAGAGGCTGCAATAATATATTTCTTACCTCATCAAAAGTTTTCTTATTAGCAATCTCTTTATAGTATTTGCTAAATTGGTCGATATTATCATCATTTAAAACCTTTGTAATGACATCTAAACTCCAAATATTCTTCCTAAAAGGAAAGATTGATTGAATATTAGACTTTGTAGACACATATCCCTCTCTTTGTTCATCTCCTCGAATACCAACATAGGAAATTGCATAATCATCCTTAACAAAATCCTCAAATTCTGCTAATTTCATTTTCTGAGTGCACCATCTTGCTTGGGGAGAAGGAAGATATCCTCCATTAGCTTTAAGAAAATGATCAAAAGGAGTAGGCTCAGGACTATCTTTTGCTGCAACAAGCATTTCAATATGCCCTAAAAAACCTTTTAATTGTTTAACAAATTCGATTGTTTCTTCTAGTTCACAACCAGTATCTGAATTATAATATTCAATTGGAATATCAGAGTGTTTATTCTTCATATATATAGCCAGGGCAGCACTATCCTTCCCCCCTGATATACCTAATACATGTCTAACTTTACTCATTCTTTAATTTATTGTTTAGTATCTGACAAAGTGTATATATATTTACATTGTCATCATCAGATAAATATTTCTTTAATAATTCTTCTAATTCTTGACTTTCTTCTTTTTTATTATCAGGTAAAATTATTTGTTTGGTACTTTTTCCTTTATTTAAGGTTGTAATATCGACTTTGAGTGCTAAGCTGTCTACAGTATTTGCGTTTTTATGTAAGTCGACAAAGTCTGATAATTCTGAAAAAGAATATGTAAGCCTTTCTAATAAATACTCTTCCTCATTATCAAGTAAATTTTCTAATGATTTATTTATTATTACATATGATATAGAATTAAGCCATGCTGAACGATCCTTTAAAGGAGCCATTACCCTGGAATAAAATGCTTTTTGTCTTGTAGGTAAAAGATATTCTTTTACGTTTTGATATCTCTTTTCGATATTTTTTTTGTATAGCTCAAAATCCTTCTCTTTTATGCCTAAGGATTTCAACAAGTATGATTCTATTCTGTTTAATAATTCTGAATAACATGTTCTTAATTCTCTAATAGAATTTTGAAGAGAGTCTACAAAGTTATGTAAATAATCAGGGTTGTCTATTAGATCTATGTCTTTATAGCCAAGTACTCTTGGAAGATCTTCAAAAAATGTTTTTTCGGGATCGGTAGCATTAGCTAAAACATCTCTAAAGTCTATAGATTGCTTTTGCAACTTATGCGTATTCCTTGCATATTCATTTAGAGAACGGTTATAGAATGTAAGAAATGGCTTGATTGTTTCAATAAAAGAAGAACCTTCTATTTTATCTTCCCTTTTTAAATTAATCGCTTCTCTATATTTATTAAACAAATCTAGTCTAATTCCTTCAACAGCGAATGTCCTAATCTGAAAATCAGATGGATTCCTTTGTAGCAGATCCAATACTTCTTTATTAAGATTAGGAATATAAGTCTCGTTACTATATAAAGCATAATCTTCCTTTTTGATTATTAAGAAAATTGGGATCCAAAAATCAATTAACCCTTGTTTTAATTTAAACGGTTTATCCTGAAGTAGATTGATCAAATCTTTTAAATTACGTTTTTTTTCTATCGCACTTTCTAAAAAAGATTCACATAGTTGCCATAATCGGATAAACGAAGGTTCTATAGGAGCTGCTAAATAGAAATATTCGTTTTCATTACGGTGTATTCCAATATTCTTTATTAACGAAAGATAAATAGATTTTTCAGGAGGAAATTTATTATCAGGAAAATCTAGATCTTTGAGGCCACTATTTTCTAACAAAGCAATTAGTAAATTATTTCTTGCTAGAGAAATGGCGCCACTAACCTTATGTTTATTTACTAATTCATTTTTAAATACAGGTGTGGCATCATAGATAATATTGCATATTTCTGATATTTTCTTATTGAAAACTGTCTTATTTGAAATATCAAGTTTCTCTCCACTAAAATACCAATCTACAGTTCCATCATTAGAGAATAAATCATTTAGAACTATTTGATTCAATAAAGATTCTTCATGTTGTAATCCTTTCTCAAATTCTCTAAAAGCAACCTTATCCTCTCTATCAATAAGTACTCTCTCTAAAACATATAGATATTTATCAATTTCAAATATTTGATTTAGTATCGCGTCTGTGTTATTGAAATAAGCATAAATTATAGCAGAATTAATATCTTGAGATTTATTTTGAACATCATTGGTATTTAAATCTTTGGAAAAAATTAAATTTATATAACCATCAATATCTCCTTTTGGCTCTTTTTCATATGGAATATCGCTAATGATAAATTGAAAGTATCGAGGAGCTCCAGTCTCATATTGGTAAGACTTAGCTGGAATAATATTAAAATCAAAATGCTTATTTAATTTTGTAACAAAGTCTTCAGACTTAGGAATAATAGACCCTGCTTTGATAAGTTCAGCTTCAATATCAATGTCAGTACCTTCAAAAAGAATATATTGTGATTTATATTTTGCATATCTTATGATCTTCGTTTTTTCTAGCCTTTCTATTAATTTCCTTGCATTTGATATACCTAATGATAATTTTGCATATTGAGATAGAAAATTTATATCGAAAGAGCTTCCTTTTGGAGCAAAAATATTTAAAAGACCTATTGTTTTGATTAGTTGGCTTACAGTTTGAATCTCATTCTCAAAGAAAGCTTCAATTCTTTCTAATGCAACTTGTATTGCAGTCCAATTTGCAGACCCACTATGTGTTTCGTAGATATGACTATGGAAATTATTAACAATATAGTCATAAGTTTTAGGTAAACTATATAGTTGCCCCCTAGTATTAAAGTCTTTAAAATCAGAAGAAACTAAAAATGAAAATAAGGACCTCTCATTTTGTCCATATTTTTGTATCGCTAATGTAAGAGTCTTTGCGGCAAAAATGTCAAGAGGATAAAGTTGAGTAGCAAGTTCTTTTGAAAATATTCTGCCATCAATAAATTTCGCTTTAAGAGCTTCTTCATATAAAGCACCAATATGATTCTCATTTAATTTTGAAACATCTGCTCCGTTTATATCTGAGGCGGCCAAAAACAATAATTGTTCAATAGGTTCATTAAATACAACTTCTTTAAATCGCCCTTTCACTTTTTCCCATTCATTTCTCTGTATTTGACTTAACCTATTAGAATATGCATTAAATGATTGATGCAATGTTGTCAATAAAACGATATTCTTTTTGGGATTATTTATATATTCTGCAAACTCTTGCAAGAAATATAATTCAGATTCAGGATTATTTTTTGCTGCATGTTCTAATATTTTGCCAAATTCATCAATTAGAATAAAAAGAAATTTATCCTCTTTCAGAATATCTTGATAAAAGCATTCAAAAGCCTCAAAGAAGTTTTTTTTGTTATATTTCTCAAGTCCTAATTTTGAATTAAGACACTCTTTTAATTGTTGATACTCCCCAACAATATTAACAAATTCAAATAATTTGTATCCATTAAACTGCCCATTGTTTTTAATAAGAAAGTTAGTCTTAGCATTTAAGTCATGTTGTAGAGCTAGCAAAAGGCTAGATTTACCAGTTCCAAAAGAACCAATAATATTAAAAGAATGGATACCTGAATTAAAGTCATTGACTATTTGCCTAACAACATTTTCTCCATTACTTGTTGGTATATAGTGAAATACACTTTCTTTATCTCTCTCAATATTTATAGATGTTGTGAATTTCATTTAATTATTTGTTAAATTGTAATAATCATGAAGAAGTTCCCATTTATCAAATGCAGCTCGAAGTTGAATTTGCTTTATGCCAGAATCATCAGAAAATATAACTTCTGGATATTTTTCTTTGATATCCTCTAGTATTTGCATCAATTCATCAGATGTAATGCAGAGTGAAAAAAATAAATTTGATAGAGAATGGAAATCAATTATTTTATCTTCTTCAAACATATCTAAAATAATAAATAATGCGATTTCAGGAGCAAGATAACTTTTAGTATTATAACCAAACCTAAATCGTCGGTTTTCCGTACTAGATGCATATATCAAATTTAAATCAATTAATAGAGAAGAAAAATCTTCGATAGATTTTCCATCATTCATTGGTCTTACATAATTATGTAAGAAAACATTAATATCTCTTTTTACTGTATTTTCATTAAATGGATATAGTAAGTCTGTTTCCGAACAATTTCTTTTAATAAAGCCTAACAATTGCTCTGATGTGAATTCTCTGTATTCTTTTTGAAAATCGAAAAATGTCAAATGATAAATTGATGCTAATCTTGTTTTTAATAGTTTATAGTGTAAAATCCATAAAGTACCAATGTTTTCAATATAAGGATCATAACCATTATTTGCAAAAATTCTATCAGCCCATTCAGTAATTTTCATACTATCATCAACTACGTCAAAGGCTTTTATCCAATATCTTATTGCAGTTACCATGTTTTTTCCGACTCCCAAATCAACCACAGCATCGTCGTCATTGAAGTTTTTTTCTGCATTTACGAAATCATAGCCTTTTTTCAGCCATAGATCTTTGCAATGGAAGCTATCGTGTCCTGAAAAAGTGTATTTAATCATTTTATTACTAATGTCTTTTTGCGCAATCCTTGCTTAATATACTGTAAGCAAGATTGTTAAATGAGATTATTTTATTATTATTTTTTCTATAAACAAACACAAATGTAATGAAAAATTGAGAGACTAGAGCGTAATTTTTTAGATATAAAATCTTAATGAACAATTCCATTCTAAACAATCTGTTTTAAATATGAATTTCTTTATCCACCCCGTATAAGACTGGTATATTCTTCGAATTAACATATCTGAAATTTGTCCCCGAACCAATAAAAAATCAGATATGGAAGTAATAACATTCGAGAGTGATGCCTTTAAACAACTGGAAAAGAAGATTGACCGCATTGCCGGGTTTGTAACAAACATTGAAGCTACGCCCAACAACAAAGACCCCGATTGGAGCGCTATCCGGTTGGAATCAGAAGAAATTTGCGATATTCTGGATGTCAGTTCCCGCACCCTCCAGCGCATCCGTAAAGAAGGAAGGCTTTTCTATTACATCGAAAAAGGGAAGTGCATCTACAAATTCGAAGATGTAGAACAACTTGTAAAAGAAAAAATATTCCCTACACATATCAAGTCCTATCAAGAATTCCGAAAAGCCTATCTGGAATATGTCAGATGAAGAGTTTGAACAATGGATGAACAGGCTGTGGGCGAAGATTGAAAGTTTGGAAAAGCGGATAGATCAGATGCTCAATCGTCAGAATGTTTTGAGCGGAGAAATACTGCTTGATAACCAAGACCTCTGTTTTCAACTCAAAGTAAGCAAACGAAGCCTCCAACGCTACCGTAGTGAAGGTAAGCTCAAATACAAACAGATTGAACAGAAAACCTATTACTATAAGTCAGATATCGAAGAATTCCTTCGAAAATATATGCAGGAAATAGATAAAGACAGGGAAGAAAACACCTCAGAAGAATAATCACTAATTATCCACAATTATTATGAACGAAAAGCTAAAAAGCCAGGATGTCCTGCTGGTAAAAGAAAAGGACAGCAATAAACTGAATGTTGTTTCAGGTATAAATGAAGACGGCACACCGAAAACCGTTAAGCCTGAGCAAAAGAATGAACCTGAATTCCTGAAGATCAATAAGCACGGCGATGCTTTGGAAAACTTTATGTCCAATTTCTTACGTCAATGTAAGGAACCGACACATTTCCATTTCTTCAAAGTGCCACTCAATGCACTTGAAAATGTTGTAAACGTATTAGAAACAATGCTCAAAGACCCAGAGAACCCTTCTAATAAAAAGTTCCTAAATGAACACAGGGTATTACCCGAAGAATTTGCCAAGAAACAATATCAGGCAATCGATGAATCCCGTATTGACTGGTCCCAATTTGAAAAACTGGGTGTAACCAAAGAAATGTTGGAGCAGACCAAGAGCATGGATAAAATGCTCAACTGGCAAAAATCTCCCGGACTCATACCTATTAAAGTTGAAATCGACGGGATGACTATCCGAACCGATGCTCGCCTCTCACTTCGGGAAACAGCAGAAGGTAATTTAACTGTGGCCATTCATGCCCTGCGGAAAGAACCCGAACTGGACAGGCCGTTTTACGGAACACGCCTGAATGAAGATGACAAACAAAATCTTCGCCAGACAGGGCATGCAGGACGGTTAGTTGAGATAGAACCCGCCAAAGGCGAGAAGATGAAAGCCTTTGTGTCTATCGACAAAATGACTAATGAACTGGTTGCTGTCCGTGCCGACAGAATAAAAATACCCAATGAAATCAAAGGAGTTGCTTTGAACGAACAGCAAAAAAAAGATTTAGCCGAAGGAAAAGGAGTCTATATCGGAGGAATGACAGGTAAAAACGGAAAAGAATTCAATGCCACCGTACAGATTAATGCCGACCGCAGAGGTCTGGAGTTCAAATTCGACAATGCCAATAAACTCTCCCAAGACCAACAGCAATCGAATGCGAATAAACAGGACCAGTCCCAGCCGCAGGAAAAAAAGTTCCGTATTCCGACCAAATTGTTGGGTGTCGAATTATCTCAGGAACAACAGGATAAACTGAAAGAGAACAAAACTATCTATGTAACAGGCATGCTCGATAAAAAAGGTGAAACTTTCAATGCCTATATCAAAGTGAATACAGAGAAAGAAAAACTGGATTTTTTCAAATGGAATCCCGATAAAGCACAAAAAGTTACTCCCGACAACAATAGTAAGACTCAAGTTGCTGTCAACTCCGAAGGCAAAACCAATGAAGCAACCAAGAAGAATGAAGAACCTCTCAAACAGGGACAAACTCAGCCTTCTGAAAAACAACAGGAGAAGCAGGAAGAGAAAAAAGAGCAACAACAGACCAAATCACGAGGAGTAAAAATGTAGTTCCCTCTATTTCAGGCTAATTATCCAATATTTAGAGCAGCGAGAGCAGAGTCAAACCCTGTTTGAACTATGCCGAGTCGCGATAAATATCTTATCCAATAAAATTTATCCATTCTAACAAAAAAACAAATATGAAAACAGCTATAATAGCCGAAAAACCCAGCGTAGCCCGTGAAATAGCGGCTATTGTCGGAGCAAATGATAAAAAAGACGGTTACCTGTATGGCAACGGTTATCTTGTAACATGGGCATTGGGACACCTCGTTGGACTATCCATGCCCGAAGGTTACGGATTCAAAGGATTCAAAAGGGAGAATCTTCCGATTATTCCCGAAACATTTACCCTCCAACCCCGTCAGGTAAAAGGAGAAAAAGGCTATAAAGCCGATCCCGGTGCATTAAAGCAACTTAAAATTGTAAAGAATGTCTTTGATGAATGCGATAAGATAATCGTCGCCACTGACGCCGGACGTGAAGGGGAGCTTATCTTTAGGCTCATCTATTCTTACTTAGGATCAACCAAACCTTTTGACCGTTTATGGATAAGTTCTTTGACTGAAGAGGCTATTCGTGAAGGATTAAAGAATCTGAAAACCGGAACTGATTATGATAATTTGTACAAAGCAGCCAAATCTCGGAGTGAAGCCGATTGGCTTGTTGGCATCAATGCCAGCCAGGCATTAAGTATTACTGTCGGAGAAGGTATCTATTCACTGGGGCGGGTACAGGCACCAACATTAGCCATGATATGTTCCCGCTATAAGGAAAACAAACAATTCGTGCCTCAGACCTACTGGCAACTGGCATTAGGAATAGAGAAAGACAATATCACATTTAAAGCCTATTCCAAAGATAAATTTGACAAGAAAAAAGATGCCGACCAGCTCTATGAATTATTGAAGAGTAATCCACAGGCTGAGGTAAAATCGGTTGAACGAAAGAATGTAACAGAAGAAGCTCCCCTGTTCTTCGACCTGACAGGCTTACAAAAGAAAGCCAACCAATTATATGGTTTCTCGGCAGACAAAACACTAAGTCTGGCTCAGACTCTTTATGAAAAGAAACTGATTACTTATCCCCGAACAGGAAGCCGTTATATCTCTGAAGATGTATTTGAGCAAATACCCGAGTTACTTCGATGCCTGAAAATACATCCTTTATTTGTAACCTATGCAACAGAACTGCAAAAAGGCAACCTGAATAAACAGGGAGTCAATGATAAGAAAGTAACAGATCATCATGCCCTGCTTATCACAGAAACCTATGCCCATGATATAGTAAAGGATGAACGTAAAATATATGACCTGATTGCAGGACGTATGCTGGAAGCCATTTCTCCAAAATGCAGTAAGGAACAGGTAAGAATTATATTCACATCAAACAACTTGGATTTCGAAGCCAAAGGCTCGGTGATTATTAAAGCCGGATGGCGTGCTATTCTTTCCGAACAACCGGCAAAGGATAACGGAGAAAAGCAAACAGATTCAGAAGAAAACACTTCTGTCCGTTTACCTGCATTTAATGAAGGAGATAACATACTGGCTACGTCAAGTGTATTGATTGAGAAACAAACCAAGCCGAAACAGCTATATACCGAAAGTTCCTTATTGACGGCAATGGAAAATGCAGGAAAAGAGCTGGATGATGAGGCACAACGAAAATCCATGAAGGATTGTGGTTTGGGAACACCTGCTACCCGTGCATCTATCATCGAAACACTGATAACAAGAGGATATATCTTCCGAAAAGAAAAATCCCTTATGCCGACAGAGAAAGGACTGGCTATCTATGGGATTGTCAAATCGATGAAAATAGCCGATGTAGAAATGACAGGGATGTGGGAGGAAACACTGGCTAAAATAGAAAGAGGCGAGT
Source organism: Dysgonomonas sp. 37-18 (assembly GCF_001899125.1). Taxonomy (NCBI): domain Bacteria; kingdom Pseudomonadati; phylum Bacteroidota; class Bacteroidia; order Bacteroidales; family Dysgonomonadaceae; genus Dysgonomonas; species Dysgonomonas sp. 37-18. The sequence goes on from NZ_MKVC01000025.1 coordinate 60,196, forward strand.
TTGATGCAGATACTTTTATGAAGAGCATTGGTGTCTATACCTCGCAGGTAACGGGAGAATTGTTATCCTCCAATATTGTATTCCGGGAAAAGCAATCGGAAATATCCTGCCCGAAATGTAAAGAAGGAAATATCCGAATCTATCCGATGGTTGCCCGATGCAAGAATGAAAACTGCGATTTTGTACTTTTCAGGAACAAATCGGGGAAAACACTGAATGATACTCAGGTTACCGAATTATGTAAAGGTCAAAAGATTGGACCGATAAAAGGGTTCAAAAGCAAGGCGGGGAAAGACTTCGATGCTTCTTTGGTATTAGATGAAGAGTATAATGTAAAATTCATCTTTGCTGACAATAAGCAAAGAAGTAATAAATCGAAGAAAAAGCAGTAACAAAGGGCCTGTGACTCCCTCCAAACAAACGGCACTTGGGTATCCATCCCAAGTGCCTAGCTAATTATCCAAGCTATCCGGTCTAACCCGATATGCCTCCCGACATATATCCGAAAACGGAGTAAATAACCTGAATAAAACAAAGGTAGGCATAATTCCAATTCTCCAACAATCAAAAAAATATAATTATGATACAGAATAAGAATCAGAATAACACCATGGAGTTATCCTATTACAGATTAACTCTTCTTTCCTATCTCAAAGAATGTCATCCGCATCTGGCATCCGATACAGAATTTATCAAAACCAGAGCTGATGAAGCATCCGAAGCCTATTCCAATGCGATAAAAGAAAGACTATCGCAGGCCGAAGCTGAAGAACTGGCAAATCTGACATTGTTCAAAGGACTACTATTCTCCAAGCATGATACTATTGTCAATGTATTGTGGAATGAGTTCTCCGATATTGTTCCGCAAAGCGAGGCAAAAGATTATGCCATATGTATTCTATCACAATGTGAGTTCCTGTTCCTACAATATCCTATCTCCGATGAGTTCGCTTATTCTCCCGAATATGATGAACTCTATACTGAATTAACAGGATTTATTGACTTATGGCTGGAAGAAAATGAGTTATAATAAGAAGACTCACCTTCGTGCCAATATCGAAGCCATCCGTACTGTCTTTGCTCTCGAAAGAGAGCATAGGACAGCTACCGATGAGGAAAGAGCAATAATGCAGGGCTATTCGGGATTCGGAGGACTTAAATGTGTCCTCAATCCTGCAAACTCTCTAGCTGATACTTCTGCATGGGCAAAATCAGAACTGGAACTGTTCCCAATGGTTGCTGAACTACACCGGGTTATCAGGGATAACGCCTCATCAGAAAAGGAATATAAGCAATACTTCAATAGCATCAAGAATTCGGTGCTTACTGCATTCTATACACCTCCCGAAGTAGTACAAACAATAGCCGGTACACTAAAAGATGCAGGGATAGAAGTAAACCGTTTTCTTGATCCTTCTGCCGGAATGGGCGAGTTTCCAAAAGCATTTTCTAATGATGATACGGAGAAATTCTGTTTTGAAAAAGACCTGCTGACCGGAAAACTTCTATCGCATCTCCAACCGGAAGACAAAGTAAAGATTGAAGGCTTTGAAACTATCGAGAGCAGATACAATAACTACTTCGATGTAGTTTCCTCCAATATTCCATTCGGAGATATGAGTGTTTTTGATGCCAGCTTTATGAAACAGGATGCACTGCATCGTGATTCTACCAGAGCTATACACAATTATTTCTTTGTAAAAGGAGTGGAATCGTTGCGGGAAGGTGGTATTATGGCATTTATCACCTCTCAGGGAGTAATGAATTCTCCCAATAACGAGCCAGTACGCAAGTGGTTGATGGAAAATACAAACCTTGTATCAGCTATACGTCTGCCCAATAACCTCTTTACCGATTATGCGGGAACAGAAGTTGGAAGTGACCTGATTTTATTGCAAAAGAATACAGCTAAAGAAGAATTGAATTTCGGAGAAAAATTATTTGTCCGAAGTACACCATTACCAATAACCGGTATATACAACAACGATTACTTCTATAATCATGTTCGGGTAGTACAAACAAAAGCATTTATAGATACCGACCCATATGGGAAACCGGCACAGGTATTTATCCATGAAGGAGGAATGGACGGTATAGCCGAAACTATGCAAAAAATGCTGAATGCCGATTTGAGAGATAACCTCAATCTTGATTTATACAATACTCATGCAGTTAAGAATAACCTGCCCAATGCAGAAGATATAAGGGAGTTCGGAGCATATACCGCAGAAAAAGAACGGCAATTATGGGATGAGCAACCCAGCCCTGAAGATTTAGGTATCGAAACAGATGTAAAAAAAGAGAAAACGAGCTATCAGGCATTGGAAGTCAATGTTTCCGATCCGGTTATTTCCTTATATGATTTATTCGGTTTTACACAGGAAGAACGGACACAGGTAAAACCTGTCAGAAACAGAAAGAAACCTGTATCGAAAGGAAAACCTGTACAGCTTAGTATGTTTTCCAAAGAAAATTCCCAGAATCCACCAAAGGGAAATTCTGCTCCTCCCCCTCGGGGAGGTCAGGAGGGGCTTTATCCCATAGCCGATGCACGAATAGCCGAACAGCAGGAAAGGCTTCGACAAGAACAAAAACGGCAGGAAGAACGCAAACGCTCTTTTGAACCTCGTCCTTATTCGGGCGAACTTTTTGAGTTCCACAAAAGAGGCTCTCTGGTTGAAGATAATGGACAAGTAGGCTTCTTAAAAGAACGCTACCGGGACGATGCCGAGTTTCAGGCACTGGATGTTGCATTTGACCAACGAACTAAGATTAGTCGCTATATAGAGATACGCGATACTTATCATAAACTATACAATCATGAAGCCGAGCATCTGACCGAACACGCTTCTCTGCGTGGCAACCTGAACCTGTACTATGATTCTTTTGTACGCCGTTATGGGCATCTCAATGATAAGAAGAACCTCGATGTTATCAAGATGGATGCCGGAGGCAGGGAGATACTATCATTAGAAAGACGCGCCCCCCTTAATCCCCCCGAAGTGGGGAAACAGAGCCTCCCCTTTGGGGAGGTTGGAGGGGCTTTCATTAAAGCCGATATCTTTTCTATGCCTGTGGCCTTCAATCCCAATGAAATTACTGTTGCCGACACTTCAGATGAAGCCCTGATAGCTTCTTTGAATAAGTATGGGGAAGTGGATATCGATTATATGCTATCCCTGATGGATGGAAAACAACAGGAAGAAATCGTTTCAGACTTGCAAGGACGTATCTATTTTAATCCCTTAGTTCAAAATTATGAAGTCAGCGACAGGTTTATTGCAGGCAATGTTATAGAAAAATCAGAAGCCATTGAACACTATCTGCAAAATCATCCCGATGATATTCCTTCACAAACATCACTAAAAGCATTACAGGAAGCTATACCGCAACCGATACGTTTTGAAGAACTGGACTTCAATTTCGGGGAGCGTTGGATTGATACGGGAGTCTATGAAGACTATATGGGTAAACTCTTTGAAACGGATGTCAATATATCCTATTATGCTTCCCGTGATGACTTTACTGTCAAAGCGGACAGGAGTAATATGATTATCAATGAAAAGTTTGCCGTACAGAGTGAGAACAGGTTATATACAGGTATTCATCTCTTAACGCACGCCCTGCTCAATACAACACCTAATATTACTAAAACAATCAAAGTTACGGACCCCGATACGGGAGAAGATAAAGATGTAAAAGTGCCGGACGGGCAAGCCATACAGATGGCCAATACCAAGATCGATGAAATCCGCAACGGCTTCACCGACTGGCTAGACCAGCAATCACCCGAATTTAAAAATAAACTGGCTGATTCCTATAACCGCAAGTTCAACTGCTTTGTACGTCCCCAATATGAAGGTTCACACCAAACCTTTCCCGGGCTGGATTTGAAGGGCTTGGGTATTCCTGACCTATACCAGTCCCAAAAGGATTGTGTATGGATGCTCAAGCAAAACGGAGGAGGAATCTGTGACCACGAGGTTGGTGCAGGAAAAACACTCATCATGTGTACAGCTGCTTATGAGATGAAGCGATTAGGACAGGCTAATAAACCCATGATTATAGGATTGAAAGCCAATGTACATGAAATAGCTTCTACCTTCCGCACAGCATATCCCAATGCTAAGATACTCTATCCCGGGAAAGAAGACTTTACTCCACAGAAAAGGGTAAAGATATTCAATGATATAAAGAATAACTCTTGGGATGCAGTTATCCTTACCCATGACCAGTTCGGAAAGATACCCCAATCACCGGAAATGCAGCAGGAGATATTTCAGGCAGAGCTGGATTCGGTAGAAGAAAACCTGAATGTATTACGTAGTCAGGGAAAAGATATATCCAAAATGATGCTCCGGGGATTGGAAAAACGAAAGGCCAATCTGGAAGTAAAGCTAAGCAACCTGGCCGAACAGATTAAAGACAGGACCGATGATGTCGTAGACTTTAAGATGATGGGTATAGACCATCTCTTTATAGATGAAAGCCACCAGTTCAAGAACCTCACCTTTACCACAAGGCATGACCGTGTAGCAGGATTAGGCAATCCCGAAGGAAGCCAGCGGGCCATGAATATGCTCTTTGCTATCCGTACCATACAGGAAAGAAGGGATAAAGATTTAGGAGCAACATTTTTATCGGGAACAACAATATCAAACTCCTTAACGGAATTATATCTTCTTTTCAAATACCTGCGTCCAAAGGAACTGGAAAAGCAGGGCATCAATTCCTTTGATGCATGGGCAGCTGTCTTTGCCAAGAAAACAACGGACTATGAGTTTTCTGTTACCAACCAGATAGTACAGAAAGAACGATTCCGGTATTTTATTAAAGTGCCTGAACTGGCATCCTTCTATTCGGAGATAACAGACTTCCGTACAGCAAGGGATATAGGGATAGACAGACCCGAAAAGAATGAAGTATTGTATAATATTCCTCCTACACCACAACAGGAAATCTTTATAGAGAAACTGATGCGCTTTGCTGAAACAGGAGACGCTACGATACTAGGTAGGCAACCTCTATCTGAAAAAGAAGAAAAGGCAAAAATGTTGATAGCAACAGATTATGCCCGAAAGATGTCGTTAGATATGCGTATGATAGATATGTCTTATGGGGACCATGTCGATAATAAAGCATCCCATTGTGCAGCTAAGATAGCGGAGTATTATAATAAATACGCAAAAGAAAAAGGGACACAGTTTGTATTCTCTGATTTAGGGACCTATAAGCCCAATGAATGGAATCCATATTCAGAGATAAAACGCAAGCTCATTGAGGATCACAAAATTCCTGCCCATGAGATACGCTTTATACAGGAAGCTAAGACAGATAATGCCAGAAAAACGATGATAGAAGCGATGAACGCAGGACGTATCAGGGTATTGTTTGGCTCTACCTCTATGCTGGGAACGGGAGTGAATGCACAAAGGCGGGCTGTCGCAATCCATCATTTAGATACGCCGTGGAGACCGTCTGACCTCAATCAACGGGATGGACGGGCTATTCGTAAAGGTAATGAGATAGCCAAGCTGTATGCAGATAATAAAGTGGATGTATTGATTTATGCGGTTGAAAAAAGCCTCGATTCATATAAGTTCAATCTATTACAAAACAAACAGTTGTTTATCAATCAGCTAAAGACAAACAATATGGCTACCCGTACCATTGACGAAGGTAGTTTGGACGAAGGTTCGGGTATGAACTTTTCGGAGTATGTGGCTGTATTATCAGGTAATACTGACCTGTTGGAAAAAGCCAAGTTGGAAAAGAAAATTGCATCGTTGGAAAGCGAACGGCAGGCATTTAACCGCAGCAAGTCTTCGGCTATTTATAAGTTTGAGGATATTACCCGTACAGTAGACAGTAACTCTGAAATGGTAGCAAGGATGACAAAAGACCTGAAACAATTCAATGAAAAGGTACAGATGGACAAGGAGGGCAATAAACTCAATCCGATAAAATTGGATAATCTGAACACTACTGATCTGAATGCTATCGGAGATAAACTCAATCAACTGGCCAATAATGCCCGAACCAATGGCGAATACTTTAAAATCGGAGAATTGTATGACTTTAAAATACTTGTCAAAACGGAGGATAGCCAGAAGGAAGGCTCGATGTTTAAGGATAACCGCTTCTTTATCGAGGGAGAGGGAAATATCAAGTATTCGTACAACAATGGGCATATTGCTACTGATCCGATATTGGCTTCAACCAACTTCCTGAAAGCTTTGGATCGAATACCTGCTTTGATTGAGAAATACCAATCGGACAATCAAAAATTGGAAAAGGATTTACCTGTATTGAAAGAGGTGATGATGGCAACTTGGAAGAAAGAGCCAGAATTGAAGGACTTGAAATCGCAACTTGATTCATTGAGCAGGCAGATTAATTTAAGCTTGGAGAATAGGAATCAGGAATTAATAACCAATACAACAATCCCTGAAAGGAAACCAGAATTGTCTGCTTTAAAAATGAATAGTGAAGAACCTGATAGACATTCAGGAAAAATATTATCTATCAAAGATATAATAGATGCTAATCCTGATAGGATAATTATGGCAAAGCCTGATACTGGGAATCAAAATAAATCAAGAGGTATAAAAATATAATTATAAAATTAATTTTCAGAAAAGTATTAACATTTAGTTATATAGTATAATTGTTTGTCAATTAGTGTGTTTAGGTTTGCATTATACTAATTTTAACCATTATCATCATGAGAAAACTAATATTTAATTTAATTTTACTGCTAATTGCAATTACTAGTAGCTCTCAAAACAAAATTGTATCTAACTTTAATTATCTTTCGTCTAATTTTGATACGTGGGGAAATGTGTCAATCAATGTCCTAACATCTACGGACGGCAGTCTTGGTAAAGCAGGTCTTGTTTCTGTTCCTGCAAATAATGAAGGAGACGGAATTTATTTTAACCTGAATAACACATTTACAAAATCTAATTATTCGGGAATTAAAATACGGGTAAAGTCTGCTAATATAGGAACCTTCTCATTTGTGTATAAACTCGAAAATACTTCCACCGGAACTTCCGTGTCGGATTGGGAAACCTATCCAAAATACAATGCAAACGGGCAATGGCAGGATGTGATATTACCTTTAGACAGGCTTTCGGACGGGCAATTCAACAGGATTAGTTTAGTTCCGGGAGCCTATGAATCCAAACCGGCCTTTTCATTCTATATCGACGAAATTGCTCTTGTTAATAAAAACGTGAATTCTAGCAGTCCTACTGTAACCATCAGCGGTAATAAGTTCTATGCCTATGGTAAGCAAATTTTCTTCAACGGTATAAATACTGCATGGCAATGGAACAATGATTATCGTCTCGATTTTTTAGGAAGGAATTATAACCACCAATGGTGGCAGGAAGAATTCAGCCGTTACGAACAAAACAATATCAATCTGGCTCGGATATGGGTACATGGAGGAGGTAACACAAGCCCATCGTTGAATGGGGATGGACTGGTTACAGGCGCTACCTCACAGTTCTGGACCGATATGGACAAGCTTGTGGCATTGTCCAGAGAAAGACAAATATATATTATGCCCACTTTCTGGTCTTTCGATATGGTAATTAACAATTACAATGCAACCCGCTGGAGCCAGTTCCGGCAAATAATCAATGATGAAAACAAAACAAAATGGTATTGTGAATATTTTCTTGTTCCGTTTGTAAAACGATATAATGACGAACCATATGTGATGGGCTATGATATATGTAATGAAATAGAACATATGTGGAGGGATGCCAGTTGTGGTAATTTATCCCGTGATAATGTTATACGATTTATAGCTATCTGTGCTTCCTACATACATAAACATACCAATAAACCTGTTACATCAGGTTCTATGTGGATTATATGCAATAGCAACAAATACAATAGTTGGACATGGGCAGATACCTATGCAGGCAATAATTATAGTGAAGCATCTTTGAGAGCACGATACAATGACCTTGATGCATTTCTTGACTTCTATTCTCCGCACTGGTATCAGTGGCAATCGTCAGGAGCTTTCTTTAATAAAACTATCGGAGAATGGATGGATGACGGATACAAAGCCGTAGTTATCGGTGAAACACCCGGATATAATGTAAATGAATCGGGCTGGAATATGACTTTGGCTAATGCTTACCTGAATGCATATTGGAATGGTTACAGCGGAGTATGTGCATGGAAAAGCCCTTGGGAAAATGACGGATACGGCACTTTTGCAGGAATAACACCGGCAACAAATAATTTTTATCAGAATTATCCACAATTAGTTTATCCTAATGGAAAACGACAGACATTTATGGCATCTGATTATTCCCTAACCGATAATCACCTTGTAGAAAGTAAAAAAATAGTAGATGATATTGAAATAACTGTTGTTAGCGGAGGTATACTGAAAGTTAACATAAAAAATGAATACAAAAATGCAACTATGCAAATAGTTGATGTATCGACAAGTCGTATATTATCCAATCAGAAAATAAAAAATCAAAACACAGAATTTAACCTCGACCATCTTGGTAGTAATAAAATAATAGGAGTTCAGGTCGTACGAGGCAACGATATAGTTTCAAAAAAGTTTTTCATAAAGTAATTACATCCTAATTGCAAAAATATAAGAGCAAAGCCGAAATATCAGCTTTGCTCTTTATGTTAAAGAAGAGTTATTTCAAAATAGTATAATCCTTCAATTATATTGTATAATTCTTAAATCTAAGTTATTAATAGATTTGTACTATTTATATAAGTATTATGAAAAAGAAACTTTTTACCATTATTGCTACTTATTTCTTATTCGGTAACTTATTTGCTCAAGTTAATATAGAATACAGAATAGAGGCTTTATTAAAACAAATGACCTTGGAAGAAAAAATAGGTCAGATGAACCAGTTGCATTGTGAAGACTGGAATAAGCTAAAAGAAGAAACTGAAAAAGGTCATGTCGGATCAGTAATGAGTATAACTGATCCCAATCTTTTTAACGAAATACAAAAAATAGCTGTTGAAGAATCACGTCTCGGCATCCCATTAATTAATGCACGAGATGTAATACATGGATTTAAAACTATATTTCCTATACCATTAGGTCAAGCTGCTACATTCAATCCGGAAATTGTTGAGAAAAGTTCGCAGATAGCTGCGACAGAAGCTTCTGCAGCAGGAATAAGATGGACATTTGCCCCAATGATTGATATTACTCACGATCCACGTTGGGGAAGAATAGCTGAAGGTTTTGGAGAAGATCCTTATTTAGTCTCAGAAATGGGTAAAGCATCTATCAGAGGATTTCAGGGTCGCAGTCTTCATAATCCTCGTAGTATTTTGGCATGTGCAAAACATTTTGTCGCTTATGGTGCTGCTGAAGGAGGAAGAGACTATAATTCAACTTTTGTGTCGGAAAGAAGATTGCGAAATCTATATCTGCGTCCTTTCGAAGAAGCAGTCCAATCCGGAGTGGCCACAATAATGACTTCATTCAATGATAATGATGGGATTCCGGCATCGGGCAGTAAGTTCTTATTAACTGATATTTTAAGGAATGAATGGGAATTCAATGGTTTTGTTATATCTGATTGGGCATCAGTCATTGAAATGGCAAAGCATGGTTATTGCAAAAACGGGAAAGAAGCCGCAATGAAAGCCGTTAATGCGGGATTAGATATGGAAATGGTCAGTGAAACATATATCAATCATCTACCTCAATTATTAAAAGAGGGAGAAGTATCCCTTTCAGACATAGATAATGCTGTAAGAAATATACTAAGGATAAAATTTGAATTAGGTATTTTTGAACAGCCGTACATACAAGATGAAAGAGAAGAAATATACTATGCTGAATCTCATTTAGAAGCTGCACAGGAGGCAGTCGAGCAAAGTACAATTTTACTGAAGAATGAAAATAATGTTTTGCCATTGAATATGAATAATATTAAGAGGATTCTTGTTACAGGTCCAATGGCAAATGCACCACATGATCAATTGGGAACATGGGTATTCGACGGAGACAAAAAATATACAAGAACTCCATTAATATCGTTACAAGAACAGTCCGGACATATAATAGAAATAATATACGAACCTGCGCTGTCTATCTCCCGCGATACAAGTAAATACAATTTTAGTAAAGTCGTTGAATTAGCCAAAAAGGTTGATGTAATATTAGCTTTTGTAGGTGAAGAAGCTATACTTTCCGGCGAAGCTCATTCGTTGACAACTTTAAATTTACTAGGAGCCCAATCAGCACTCATTGAAGAACTGGCGAATACAGGAAAACCTCTTGTAACGACTTTTATGGCGGGGCGTCCTTTATCAATAGGAAAAGAAGTTGCTCTATCTGATGCTGTATTATACTCTTTCCATCCGGGAACGATGGGAGGACCGGCATTAGTTAGTCTATTGACAGGAAAAGTTATTCCATCAGGAAAATTACCTGTAACATTTCCTAAAAATGTGGGGCAGATACCAATATATTATAATCATAACAATACCGGAAGACCTGCCGATGGCAATGAAACAACATTATACCAAATACCTATAGAAGCTGAACAAACCTCATTGGGTAACAAATCTTACTATCTGGATGCAGGAAAAGACCCTTTATATCCATTCGGATATGGATTGTCTTATACTACATTTATTTATTCCAACCTCCAATTGTCACACAATAAGATCAAAAAAGATGATACTCTGGAAGTTTCTTTTGATTTATCCAATACGGGGAAATATGATGCTACTGAAGTTATACAGATTTATTTCCGTGATATAGTAGCAAATATTATAAGACCAGTAAAAGAACTAGTACATTTTGACCGTATAAATCTTCAAGCTGGAAAAACAATGAAAGTTAAAGTTGAAATCCCTGTATCCAAACTTGCTTTTTGGAATATAGATATGCAAAAGGTTGTTGAATCTGGACAATTCGAATTATTTGTAGGGGGAAGCAGTGAAAATGTTATCAATACTAAATTTGAAATAATCAACTAAATATATACATATGAAAAGAATAACAACAATACTACTTATGATTATGTCAACGATATTAATTTTAAATAATCTGCAAGCTTCTCCGATTTTAACGGAGATAAAATCGGAATGGAAATTTAAACAGGCAAGATTAAACAACTGGTATCCTGCTACTGTTCCCGGTGTTGTGCATACCGACCTGATGGATAACGGTATCCTGGAAGACCCTTTTTTTCGCTTGAATGAGAGAGGAGCACAATGGGTGGATAAGGAAGACTGGATTTATGAAACCACCTTCCATATAGATGATGAGACTTTCCGAAAAGAGAATATTGATTTGTACTTTAAAGGATTGGATACTTATGCCGATGTTTATCTCAACGAAACCAAGATACTCGAAGCAAATAATATGTTTCGGGAATGGCGTGTGGATGTGAAAAATATAATCCACCAAAAAGATAATAAGCTTAAGATATACTTTCATTCACCTATAAAGGTCGATATGCCAAAATGGGAAGCTTTGCCTTTTCAGTATGAAGCTATAAACGACCAATCAGAGAACGGCGGACTTTTCGACCGGAGATTAAGCGTATTTGCCCGCAAAGCAGGATATCATTATGGATGGGACTGGGGGCCCCGTCTTGTTACTTCCGGCATCTGGCGTCCTGTATTTGTGGAGGCATGGGACGGACTTCGTATTGATAACGTTCATTATATCCAGAAAAATGTTTCTGCTAAGAATGCGGATATCGAAACCGTATTGGAAATAGTAGGAGACAAAGACATAGCTTCCGCAAAAGTGGAAATAACAGATGAGCAGTCGGGAAAAGTATTGTCTTCTGAAGTCGTAAATATCCAAAAAGGGATAAATAAAGTGAAGTTGAACTTCACTATGAAAAACCCTGAATTATGGTGGTCGAACGGATTAGGCAAACCTCATCTCTACACTTTCAATGTAAAGGTATCGATAGACAACAGGACGATTGACAATAAAAGTGAAAAAATAGGAATACGTTCTGTTATGCTTGTTAGACAGCCGGATAAATTCGGTAAAAGCTTTTATTTCGAATTGAATGGTGTCCCTGTTTTCTCGAAAGGAGCGAACTATATACCCTGTGATATTTTCCTTCCGCGGGTTACAAAAGATATATACCAGAAGACTATTCTGGATGCAGTAGATGCCAATATGAATATGCTCCGCGTATGGGGAGGCGGTATTTATGAAGACGATTACTTCTATGAACTTTGCGATGAATACGGTATCATGGTCTGGCAGGACTTTATGTTTGCTTGCAGTCTTTACCCTGCTGAGGGCGAATTATTGGAAAATATCCGGCAGGAAGCGATAGACAACGTAAAGAGATTACGTAACCATCCTTCCATAGCCATCTGGTGCGGGAACAACGAATGTCTCGATGCATGGAAAATTTGGGGGTGGGAAAGGAATTATACAGCAAAAGACCCAAAAATTGCGGAAACTATATGGAAGCAGTTTTATGACCAGTATTTTGTCGTTCTGCCCGATGTCGTAAAAGAATACGACCCGATGTCAAGCTATACGCCTTCTTCTCCGTTTACCGATATAGACGGAAGAAGGGACAAGACCGATGGCGATATGCATTATTGGGATACATGGCAGAAAGGGCTTCCTATAAGCACTTATAATGACGAAAAGAGCCGTTATTTCAGCGAATATGGTTTTCAGTCGTTCCCCGAATGGGCTACTGTAAAACTGTATGCTCCCGAAGAAAAGGATTGGAATATCACTTCTGAAGTGATGATGTCGCATCAAAGGGGCGGGGCACATGCCAATCAGACCATTGAAAAATGCCTGATAAATGAATATGGACAACCAAAGGATTTTCAGTCTTTCCTTTATATGAGTCAGGTTTTGCAGGGAGATGCCATGAAAATAGCCATGGAAGCGCACCGCCGTGATATGGGATATTGCATGGGCTCATTGTTCTGGCAACATAACGATTGCTGGCCTGTGGCTTCATGGGCAAGCCGGGATTATTATGGCCGTTGGAAAGCCCAGCATTATTTTACCCGTGAAGCGTTTAAAGATATACTTGTTTCGCCTATTTTAAAAGACGATAATCTGGATATATACATTGTTTCAGACAGGCTGAAAAATACCAAAGGTAAATTGCATATTTCCGTGATGACATTGGATGGTCGTGTAATTTCAGAAGAGATTAAATCCATCAATATACCTGCAAATGCAAGTACTAAGGTTTATTCGGAAACAATAGTTAAACTGATGAAAGGTAAAGCTAAAAATGAAATTGTCGTAGTAGCGGATTTCATCGATGATAACAATAAGCAATACAGCAATAATTATTTTCTTCTCAATCAGAAAGAGATAAACCTGCCTGAAGCAAATATCACATACAAAATACAAGCCATAGACAATGGGTATGAAATAACCTTGAATAGTGATAAGTTCGCAAGAGCAGTATATTTATCAGTGGATGGAATCGACAATTTCTTTGAAGACAACTATTTTGATTTGTTGCCGAATAAGGAAAAACCAATTAGTGTAAAAACAGAATTATCAATGGAAGATTTTAAGAACCAAATAAAAGTCATTTCTCTGAAAGATTGCCTACATTAACTTTTCATAAATGTAAAAGAGGCTGTCCCAAAAGTCAGAACATCCTCTTTTTTATACGTTTTTCTTCGGGTCTGTATCTGAGACTGTTTTCAAATACTCAAATCTCAGAGAGATAAAAATGCTTTTGGGACAGCCTCTTTTCGTTTTTTTATAACTTGTCTTAATTCATTTTATTTATCCAGTTCAGCATTAGCAGACAACCCGGGGCATACACATTTCCATGGTCAAAACCCTGTAATTCGTAAAGTTTTACATCTTTGTTTCCTACTGACCTTAATATAGCATCTAAGTGTGCATTCTCTTCATAACGAGCAGGAAGTTCCATGTTTCTATCCCCTGTGATTAACAGTATGGGTGGAGCATCTTTCCGCGCATGTGTAATGGGTGCATATTCGTCCATATAAGGAATATCGAACGAAAGTCCCCTTTCTTTCTTGATTGTATAGTGCGTATTTGTTTGTCCGCTTATCGGAATCACCCCTTTAATTTTATCCGCATCGATACCTAATTTTTGCAGATAAGATTTATCCAGCGCAACCATTAGTGCTAGATAACCTCCGGCAGAATGTCCCGATACAAATATCTTGTCCGTGTTTCCGCCATAGGACGCAATATGATTAAAAACCCATGCGACAGACTCCGAAGCATCTTCTGTGTAAGCCGGATTTTTAGTTTTCGGACTGAGACGGTAGTTTACTGCAACCACGGCTACACCCGTTTCTTTCAATTCGAGGGGAATACCTTTTTCGCCACCTTCCAATCCACCGCCGTGAAACCATATTATAGTCGGATAATCTGTCTCTCCCTCAGGATAATATACATCCAGTTTACAACGTTCTCTCCGATATTCATCCTTCTCGTCCGATGAGATATAGGAAATATTTTCTTTCAGTATGTAATTTTGGCTGTATACATCAGCTAAAAACAAGCCCAGAAAAGCAATAATGATAATGGTTTTTCTCATTGTGATTTATTATGATGTATGAAAAAAGTTTGCATAACAAAAAATGTTGTGCAAACTTAAGAATATTTTCAAGAATCTGTAATAATGGGAATTAATTCACTGTCAACCCCTCTGCCATCTGATACATATTGGGTAAATCTCCTGAAAAGAACGAAACCGGGCTATCATACATTTTTATAAAGTTCTTCTCTGAAGCATGCCCTTTAAACGCTGAATAGAAATGTTTTCCACTCTCACCCGGATCATAAGCGTTACGCCACATAACAATCAAGCTGATAAATTGTCCTGATGCTGGAGTAAGTATCTGTTGTGTCCAATAATTCTTTTCAGGTACACCTCCGCGTTGTATTCCTTCAACTCCTGTTTCAGTAACTCCGCAAGGTTTTTTCAATTCTTTCGAAAGGCGTGACAAAGTAAACAGATTTGAGGTGAATGTATTTGGATTGAGTCCATGATAGGCATCCATTCCCAAAAAGTCCACATAATCATTGCCCGGCCATCTGAATAGGAAGTTATCACGTCCCTGAACAGAATCTATCTGAGGAGAAATTGCGTAGATGAAATTATGTACGCCTTTCGTGTCGCGAAGATAGTTTACGGTAAATTTCCATAAGGCGATAAATTCCTCCTGTGTAGTGCAGGAACTTCCCCACCATGACCAGCCTTGTGTGTGTTCGTGGAACGGACGGAAAATAACGGGAATATTCTTACCGTCGGAACCTTTCAGGTTTAAAGCAAAATCAGCCAAGCGGTCAAGCCACAGTTTGAATTTCACATTTGTTTCACTACCTTCTGTAAGTATCTCTTTAGCTACATTTTTATTAGAATTGTCCCATGAATCACCTCCTGTCAATGGATTATTTAGGTGCATAGATGCTGTCAATACTTCACCTCTATTATATGCTTCGATAGCAACTTTTCTGCGGATAGCGTTTGCTGCGTTCTGATAGCGGTCATCCATTATTTCCGAAACATCGAAACTGAAAACTGCCGGATAATCACCACACACATCTTTAGTATCCGAACGACCTTCTTCATTATACCATTTGCGACCATACCACAGGTCATCATGATGACCGAACATAAAACCTTTGGACTGTATAGCCCATAAATTAGAATATAAAGCTTTAGTTTCGGTTGTGGCATTTTTGTCAACTATTGAAAGCTCTTTTACTTCTTCATATTCCGGATACAGAGCCGGAACATCATCCACATCTGTACAATTTGTAAACAGAATCGCAACCAGTGCAAATAATAAACTATATTTTTGTTTCATAATATTCATTTTTAGTCCATATTCGTTAATAAAATAAAGCTTTGTGCTTTAAGAATTGTTTTGTATTCTTTACCAATATTTAAACGAGTTTCACTCGGAACCGGATGTCCATCTTCATTCTTCTTCATATTGTTTTCTTCGTATAAATATTTTGAAACATCTTGGAGTTCCACCGGTAAAGATATACTCAGATTCTTATCAGTTTCTCCAATATTTACAGCAGCCAAGACATGCTTTCCATTATGTTCGCCAGCAACCATATAGATTCCTTGAGTGCGGTCTATTGTTGTTTTCAGAATATTAGTTCCGGAAGGGAAATAGCGGCACATAAGCGACCATGTATAATACCACGGACGGATTTCTTCTTGAGATGGATCGTTGAATACCTCTTCTCCCAGAATATTCCACATTCCCCACAATTTGATATCTTCCGTTTTGCCTGAATCGCCACTGCTGTGCATAGCATCATCCAGCATCCATGCTGCAATACCCGAATAACCGCCGTTCATTACCTCCATACAGAGAAGAGGCATATCCAGCCCATAGAAGTAATCGTAGACCAGCATGTTAGAATCGCTTCCTTTCGTAAACGGGTGCCCTTCTGTTCGGCGGTTATATTCTTTCATCAGTAAAGAGTCTGCCTCACGCCAGTATTTATATCCCGCTTCACCTAAAACGATTTTTTTATCCTTCGGAACAAATTCTTTGTGCCGTGCCAGAATATCGACATATTTACCCGAACGCACTTCGTATTGCCCCGGATAAGCATGTAAGTCATACAAACCGACAATAGAGTCTACATCGTTAGCTGTTTGCTTTACCCAGCCTATAGCGTCATAAGCAGATGCCGGATTTTTAAAATCCATGACAGCGTCTGGTGCTGCAAATTTCACTTTCTCACTCAATCCGGGGAATTCTTTCATCTTAGTATGAAAACGGAGCAACATAGATTTCCATAATTCATAATCGCCGTTCGTAGAGGCCCAGTCACCATCGGGTTCGTTGAAAATCACGAAATATTTGATACATGAAAATCCAAGGTCATTGACCAGATAATTGAGGTAATCGACAGACATATCCACCCATTTTTGGTCGACTTTCATATCCCATGTCGGAGGATTGTATTCTCCATACATAACGGTAATGTTATTATCGGTACAATATTTCAATACGCGCGAAAGCGATTCTATATTCCGTGTTTTATCATATTTGCCTGTTTCTGCATCATAATAACGGAAAGGGCTGTTTATCATACACCGCACATATCCCATCCGCATGAAATCTAGCCGTTTGAAAAGCTTTTGCCAATCTGCTTCGGATATGGATGAACCCCATGCTTCAGCTTCATCATACGGGTCCCATTCGACTCCGTTTCCGATATAGTCAGCATTGATAATATCGGAACTAACCGTAATCTGTAATTCCTCTTTGGGTGCGGAGCAGGACAAAACAACCATACTTAATGCAATAGCCTTTATTATATTTTTTATTTTCATATCGGTCATCTATTAATAATCAAAATTTGTATAAACAATGAGTGATTCAGCAGGCATTGTGAACTGTTCTCCTTTTGAGAGATTCAATTTCAGATTCTCTTCATTCGGTAAAAGTAAATAGTCACCTTCTGTTTTCAATGTACCATCAGCATAAACGAACTTCTTGCAACCCGTTAATTCAGGCATATTCGAACTTTCCAGCTTTATCTCTTTCTTTTCTTTTGAAACATTTACTATGGCGAGCATATATTTACCGTCTTTTCCCGATATTACCGATTTTACGTTGTTATCACCCATAATATCACTCATATAGATTTTAGATTTAGCAGGAATATATTTGCTCAACAACGACCAAGCATAATACCATGGACGTACATTCTCTTCCTCAGCTCCAAACTGTTCTTCTCCAAATATATTCCAGAATCCCCATATTTTCAATTTATCGGGAGCTTCATTGGAGTGCATGGCATCGTCGAGCATCCATACCACTGAACCCGAATATCCGCTGTTGATAGTCTGGAATAAGGCATCTGCCATATCCGTTCCGTACATATAATCGTAAACGAACATCTGTGAATCTTCAAGTGAAGCATGTTTTTTGGCTTTTGCACGGCGGATATTATCCTGATTGTAAAGTGAATCGGCTTCTTCGACAAATTTGAAG
Organism: Dysgonomonas sp. 37-18; assembly: GCF_001899125.1. Taxonomy (NCBI): domain Bacteria; kingdom Pseudomonadati; phylum Bacteroidota; class Bacteroidia; order Bacteroidales; family Dysgonomonadaceae; genus Dysgonomonas; species Dysgonomonas sp. 37-18. The sequence continues at coordinate 78,196 of NZ_MKVC01000025.1, forward strand.
CCGATTTCTCCCATTACTATCTTTTTCCCCTCCGGTACACTGTTTTTATAAGCTTTGATAATATCCGTATATTCTCCTGAATTAACGGTTATCTTAGATGGGTAAGTATGAATATCATACAGTCCGACCATATCGCCTAGCTGTACGGCTGTGCTGTCTATCCACCATGCTTCGTCCTTACCCCATATAGCGACATCGGGTCCTACAATGTCAACTTTGTCATTCAACTTTAAAGTTTCCATATTCTTATGAAGTTGCTTTATAGCTGAAGCCCATAAGGAATAGCTTGTATTTGTTGATGACCAGTCGCCGTTTGGTTCGTTTATCAGATTGTAGTATTTGATGCATGTATAACCCTTTTCATTGATAAGGTAGTCGACTAGTTCGGCCGCATGTTTCATGTTCTTATCGTTAATCTTTGCTTCACGGGTATTGATTACACTCCATCCCCAATCCCCGAACATTACTGTTACATTTCGACTCTGGCAGTAATCCAGCATTTTCGATAATGTTTCCATACCTTTTCCGGGAGTAAATTCTCCGTCATCCAGAAATGAAGAGGTATTTACCATAATGCGGATAAACTGCGGACGCATAAAGTCGAGCCTGTCATACAGCTTTTTCCAGTCGGCTTCGGATATTTCCAGCCTGCCGTTACCGTAATCCAGTTGGTATGGGTCCCATTGTGCTCCATTCCCTATATAAGAATCGTTTATGAGGGTATTTATATCAATGGAAATTACTGCATCCGGCTCTTTCTGGGAACAAGATAGAACGAGAACTGAGAGAAATAAAAACAAACCTTTTTTCATTGTTTATAAAATATGGACAGATAAACCCGAAGGCTTATCTGCCCGTATGATTATTGTTTAGTTATCATTATGTAATATTTACGTGCTTTCTTGGCAAATTTATCAAAATCGCTGTAAATATTATCCCAGTCATCCGTACCATTCAGGTTAAATGAAAAAGCATTATTATTAACAGTTACAGATTTTCCATTTCCTAAATCATATGTTCCCGCGTTTTCCAATACTCCGGTGGTTACTGTTCCATCTTCAGCAGTAAATGAAATAGTTCCAAGTGCATAGTTGCGTGTCCAACGACTCTCGCCTTCCGGTATTTGACGATAAAAATGTTTCAGGTCTAAATCAACACCGGGATTATCTTTGTTCTGGGAACCTTGGAAAATAAAGTCTGCATATTTTCCATCCGATCCTGCATTATTGATACAAATCCCCGAAGTATTACCCTCATCTGTAATTTGATCCATTGTGAAAGTCAGGATATTGTCGCATTCTGTTTTAGGTGCATAATTATCAGACCAGCACCACGATTTACTTTGTAGTTGGAGAACTGCTCCTCCTCCATATTCCGGACCTGTTCCTCCGTAAACAATTAGATCGTTGATAGCCCAGGTGCCTATTACAGTTTCCCTGAATTCAGTTGCATATATTTTATACTCACGTACTAGCCCTGTAGCAGAAGTTATTGTAAGAATTGTACTTCTTTCAGCATTGCTAAAATCTAATGAGCCACCAATATTTATTGATGCTTTGGCATCATACGATAGTTGTAATTTTTCTAGCTCTACTTTAGAAAGATCTTCAATTGCATCTATATTTAACGACAATCCTATTTCGCCCGAAGCATCGTCTATTCTGGCTATCTCGGCTTTTCCAACTTGATTTTTTAATTTTATATCCAAAACCATTCGGTCATTGCTCCAGCCACCCTCATTCAAGTCGTCCTGCATATCCTTTACACAAGATTGGGTAAGGATAGCAAAAATTACAAATAAACTATATTTTAATACTTTGTTCATGATCTCTAAATTTAATTAAGGTCTTAAACTTGGATTCAAATTAATCTCAGATTGAGGAATAGGGTAAAAAGTATATTGGCTTTCATTCAATCCCATATTCTTCACTTCCTGAATATCTTTTATACGGTTAAGGCGCCTTAAGTCGTATAAATATGCACCTTCGAAAGCCAACTCATATTTACGTTCTTTGTACACAGCCTCTCTGAAATCACTAGTGTTAAGTCCAGAAATTAAGTTTCCAAGTCCGGCGCGATTACGTATAAAATTAACAGCGCTATAAGCCTCCGATGTTGGCCCGGCAGCTTCTGCATAGGCTAACGCTATCTCAGAATAACGAATTAGATAGGGACGTGTGCTCGTTTTATCTCCGTCAAATTTGGGGTCGATAAATTTACGGCAGAAAGGATATGGAATTTTTCCACCTGTCGGAGTCCACTCCGCTTTCAGTGTTCCATCTTCACTATAAATCTTATTAACGATAAGGTCTGTCTTACGCTTGTCATCATTATCATAACTATTGTAAAATCCTATTTCGGTACGATATTCGCCCCATCCGTCATGCGATTTAATATATTCATTTGAATCACCCTGTTTCAGCCAGATCGTTGCGCCATCAATATAAGGAATATACATTTTCGATATTTTGGAATATTGTCCTTCACTTTCTCCCGTCCGATCCATTGACATTAGGAAAATGTTTTCTTTACCGTTAAAATTATCTATATCATAAATTTTCAGTAAATCATTTTCGAATCCATAAGTGTGTTGAGGATAAGCCGGATCAAATCCCATGACGCGTCCTGCATACTTTTTGGCTTCTTCGTACATAGAGTTTACATCCTTGTTCATGTCTTTAAAAAGCAATACACCATTTTCTTTGCCCGAAGCAATAGTAAGATATGTCTTTGCTAATAAAGCCTGTGCTGCAACCTTATCTACACGTCCCATAGTTGGAGTAGAATACACAGGCATCAACTCTTCTGCCAACTTTAAATCTTCTATTATGAAATCATATAATTCATCCATACTAGCAGCTAGTGGAGCTGAAGTCTGGTCCAAAGTCTCTACTACTCCTTTGTGAATAGGAACTAACCCAAAGTTGCATGACAAATAATAGTAATTATAAGCTCTTAAAAAGTAAGCCTCTCCCATATATTGGTTTCTTAAATCATCCGGCATATCAGTACCAGGAAGCTTTTTTATAACCGCATTCGCACGGTTGATAGCAATATATGAATATTTGAAGAAATTCATCAAAGTGCCATTAGTATTGAAATTGTCTGTTTTCCACAAATTCAAGGATTGATTGTCTGTTGCAGCATCGGATTTTGTCGTCATAATTTCGGTAGGCATATCCCCGAGAAAAACTAGTGCTCGAGAATATTCCAAATATGTAAGTGTTGCATATGCATAATTGATAGCAGCTTTTGCATCTTCTGAACTTTTGTAGAAGTTATCTTCAGAATAGAATCCGTAAGGATCTTCATCCAGATTACAGGCTGTAAAGCCCATAATGAAGCAGAACATTAATAAAAATTTTATTTTTGTTTTCATGATTATTAGTTTTAGAATGTTATATCAATACCAACAGTCCATTTTCTCAGACGAGGATAACCACCTGCGTATATACCGGTTTGATCTACTTCCGGATCATATCCGTCGAATTTGCTAAATGTATATAAATTGGAAGCATTCATATATAGACGAGCTCTTTCAGCAAAAACTTTTTGTTTTGGTAATTTAAATGTATACCCTACTGTGAGATTTTGTATTCTTACAAAAGAACCATCTTCTATCCAATAATCTGATAACATTGTTTGACGGTTACTTCTTAGTCTTGGGTATTTATTGGTCGGATTATCAAGTGTCCAACGGAAGGCTGCATTATGCGGATCTCCAAACATTTTTGTATTCAATACATCGTTGCCAAAAACACCATTCAGAAATATACTGGCATCAAAATTTTTCCAGCGGAAAGCAAGGTTTAGGCTGGCCGTAAAATCAGGATTAGGATCTCCAATAATACATTTATCATTCTCATTTATAACACCTTTTGTGCCATCCCCGTCATAGATGTTAAGATATTTGAATTCTCCAGGTTGTGCATAATCTCCTGTAAGTCCTGCATCAAGCCCTTCTTGTAAGGTTTGTATAATGCCATTTGTTTTGTATCCGTAGAAAACATTGATAGGTTGCCCGATAGCCAGGATATTGGTATACGCACGATATTGTTCACGGAGGTTTCCAATCACCTCATATTGCATTCCTGTACGAGGATCGGTTATCAATCCAGATTCGAGGCTACTACCCAAATCCAAAACTTTATTGCGATTCATTGAGAAGATAAATGTCGCATCGAATCCCCAATCCTTTGTATCCACTATGATACCATTGAATGTTGCTTCAAACCCACGGTTGCGTATTTTGCCATCATTTACCCACATACGGTCATATCCTGAAGATAATGCAAGGTTTCTTTCTCGTAGTAAGTCTGATGTTTCTTTATTATAAATATCAAAGGTAGCCGTTAATCTTCTATTGAAGAAAGCCATATCGATACCAAGATCCCACTGGGATGTTGTTTCCCATTTCAGATCAGGATTGGGAATACCGCTCCAGACTTTATAAATACCATCTTGTCCTGCACTTCCCGATACATAACCAGGACCGATAGCTGTCAGCCATTCTCCTTCATTGTAATATTTGGTTGTTCCATAACGGCTTAATGTTTGGTAAGGGCTGATACCCTGATTACCCGATATACCATAACTTAGACGGAATTTCAATTCATCGAATAGTTTCCAGTTCTTCACAAAATCTTCTTCGTGTGCTTTCCAGCTTAATGCTCCTGATGGGAAATAAGCCCATTTATTATTTTTACCGAATTTGGACGAGCCATCGGCACGGAAAGTTAGAGTGGCCAAGTATTTATTGTCAAGAGTATAGTTAAGGCGTCCCATATAAGAAAGGAGCTTACTCTTAGAATATCCATTTGATAATAAGTTTTTAGCTTGTTCACCTGCTCCCATGTTTTCATTTCCTAAAGACTCGTTGACAAAACCACTGGCTGTCAGATAGGAATCTCTATATTGATACCATTCGAAAGAATGACCTGCCATAACGTCAAATTCATGTTTATCATTGAATATTTTGGAATAGTTGGCAAATGTCTCAGAAACAAAATTCTGTCCTTCTGTATTCCCTATAATTCCTCTTCCTTTATTTTCATTTCCGGCCTGTGTGTATTTTTTTGGTAAATATTGGTCGTTAGTAGACTTTCCATATTTATAGTTTATCTGGCTGGTTAATTTAAGTTCGGGAAGAATCTGCCACTCTAATGCTGCCGATGAAATAACATCTAACATCTTTGTTTTATTTTTTCTAAGTTCACGCAGGGCAATAGGATGATCGTAGTCCGTAGCTGTAGTTTGGTAGTATGTTCCATCTTCGTTATAAACAGGATAGATCGGATTTCTCCAATAGGCAAGCCCACCATGATTGTCTCTATTTCCCGAGTATAGGATATTAGAAGCACGTATTTTAAAATTACTGTAAATATAATGTTCGACATTCAGATTATATCCGCCCTTCGAATAGTCATCTTTTTTATACATACCCTGATCAGTATAGTAATTAGCACTCAAGTTGAAACTTGTCTTTTCGTTCGAACTGGCTACAGAAATTGTAGTATTATTTGACACTGGATTTCTGAATACAAGATCATCCCAACGCGTATTGGTAGTCCATGTAGTTTGCAACTCTTCTATTGAAGGATAATAAACCCCGGCCGAATTCACTGCGCCGATATAAAGAGGTTGTTCACCGCCATTAATACGGCTCTCGTTATTCAACATCGCCATTAGTACGGGATCTCTCCATAAATCTAGTTTTGAAGAAAACTCAGAAAAAGTTAGCTGCTGTTTTACTGAAACCGCTGTGGTTCCTTTTTTTGCTCTTCTTGTAGTAACTATAATTACACCGTTTGCTCCTCGAGATCCATATATAGCTGATGCAGAAGCATCTTTTAATACTTCCATTGAAACGATATCATCTGTATTGATCTGTTTTAGGTCTCCGGCATCACCCAATGGGAAGCCGTCAACAACAATCAGAGGAGAATTAGATCCGCGTAATGAGCTATTTCCTCGGATGCGCACAGTCGATCCCGAACCCGGATCTTGAGAAGAGTTGATTACCTGTACACCGGCAGCACGCCCTTGTAAAAGACCCTCCACAGAATTAGCTGGAATATCACTTATAACATTGGTTTTAATACTAGCTACAGATCCGGTCAAATCGCTTTTCTTTACCGAACCATAACCGATTACCACTGTTTCTCCGAGCAAAATAGCATCATCTTGCATAGTTACATCAATCGTTGTTCGGTTATTAATAGCGATTTCCTGCTTCGTCATTCCAATACTGGAGAACTCCAATGTTCCATTTGACAGAATATTGGGTAAAGAATACTTACCATCTATATCTGTAATAGTCCCAGTATGTGCAGCAGCATTCTTCAGTACGACAGACACCCCGATAAGAGGCTCTCCTTTAGTATCTATAACAGTACCGGAGACTGTTATTTTTCCAGGATCTTGATTTACGGCACTCTGTACCGTACAAAAACTACCCAACAAAAAACATATAAAAAACATTTTAAGGGATAGAAGACCCATAGACATTTTTTGGGCTTTAGGTTTCTTCATGTGATTAGTTTTATTAAATATTATTTATAACTAGTTAACAAAACAAAAGTATAGGGAAACAATGAATAAAAATTTACCAATCCTGCTGATTTGTTATACTTTTTTGAATGTTTTGATAAAATCATGGATATTGCATGTTGCAACACCTACATATTTATCTGCACCTCCGTAATACACATATAATGTGTCATCTACAATTACATTTCCTGTCGGAAATACGCACCCTCTGTAATACCCTTCAATCTCGTAGTCGTATTCCGGCTCAAGGATGAAATCCGAAGCTTTTGAAATTATCTTCAATGGATTTTCTAAATCTAAAAGGATAGCACCCGCCCTATAGTAACCCAAACCTCCGTTTTCAACACCATGGTAAATAACCAACCAACCATATTCTGTTTTCAAAGGCGGGGTACTTCCTCCTATTTTTTCTTCCCATGAGCCTTCAATACCGGTTAAGAGCAAATGGCTTTCTTTGTCCTCCCAGTCTAATAAGTCATCAGAAAATTTGAGCCAGATAGAAGGGTATTTTACGCCATATTTTTCTCCTATATATTGCTTTGGCCGATGCATCAATACATATTGCCCATTTATCTTTTCAGGGAAGATTATTACATCCCTGTCATCCAAAACCGGGGAGGTCAAACGTCCTAAGCGACGAAAACTTTTAAAATCAGTAGTAACAGCAAGTCCCGTATTTCCCAAATTTTTAGCAATTGCTGCAGGTGCATTAGCACCCACTTTAGGCACTTTTACCACATCATGAGCAAATTTCCAATATTGCCCTGGAGGAAAGGGGCGGTATGCATATGTTACATAATATTCAGTATCGAGTTTAACTATACGCGGATCTTCCACACAACCTGAGTCGAAATTGTTTGCTCCAGGTCCGAAGACTGGTTCATCCGAAGCTCTTTCGAAATGAAAGCCATCTTTACTCGTCGCCAATCCTAATCGGATTACATGTTCTTCATCATTACCTGCAGCACGATAGAGCATGTAAAAAGTTCCGTTGTCATAGTATACTCCCGGATTGCATGTCACTAATGATTCCCAGTCATTTTTCTCGTTGGGAGACACAATAGGGTTTCCCTGAAATTTTTTCAATTTCATAAATTAAAGTTTTATTATATTGATTTTTAATTAATTGACTAACAAAATACGACCCAAAGAATAGCACTCAGCCCTAACAAAAGTATTGTCCATCCTAAATAACTTTTATACCACGCATTCCCTCTAAGATCTCTGAACTCCGCAACTAGATCATTTTTCCGAAAAGTAGTATCAACCAACTTTCCATAGGCAGGCGCCGGACTCATCAGGCTTGTAAAATACATAATTAACATACTCGCGCTGAGCAGAAACGGAACCACAAGCAAGAAGTGCATGTTACCGAAAATTTCCTGCCGGAAGAACAGCATCAGTACCGCTATCGCCAACCCGCTTATCAGCCCAATGAAAGTACCATTTCCGTTTACCCTTTTACTGAATATACCCAGAAGGAACGCTGCCACAATTGGAGGTGAAATGTATGATAGCATCTCCTGGTAGTATTTTAATAATGAGCCGAATTTACCGATCTGTGGAGCCCATATTGCAGCCAAGACAATGATAACTAATGAAGCTATTTTTCCCACTTTTACCAGTTTTTTGGAATCGGCATTCTTGTTGAAGTGAGAATAAAAGTCCATTGTAAATAAGGTAGATGTCGAATTTAAAATGGCGCTTAGAGCAGATGTCAATGCGGATAACAAAGCAGCTAAAATAATAGCCAACAAACCGATCGGCATTAAGTTAATTACCATGGTCGGATATACCATATCCGGACGGTCGAGTCCCGGGAACAATCCTCTGGCAATAAGTCCGGGTATAGCTATTATAAATAGAGTTGCCATCGTAAGAAATCCGTTCAGCATAACACCTTTACGACCTTCGTCAACCGTTTTGGCACTCAATACGCGTTGTACCATTGTCTGGTTGTTCGCCCAGAAATATATACCCAGGATAGGCATACCGACTATTAGTCCCAGCCATGGAGTGGCAGGATCATCCATCGGACGAATAAGTTTTGCCAGAATATCTCCATTCTTATACAGGTCGATAAAATAATCGCCTCCCTGTTGGAAACAGAAGAATGTTAGTATTATTGAACCTATAATCAATATAATCGCCTGTATTAGTTCCGTTTTTATTACCGAAGACAACCCTCCCGGAATAGTATAAGAGGCTGCTATGGCTGCAAAAATAATTATGATAAGCTGCAAATCAGCAGCTGGATATATTAATTTGATAATTAAGGCCGCAGCATATAGCGCGCCTGCTGCATCTAAAAAGATATTACCAATAATGCATATTGCTGAAAAATAGAATCGGGAACGTTTATCAAAGCGTTTTTCTAAAAACTCAGGAATTGTGAAAACTTTAGACCTTATATATAAAGGCAATAAAAATACTGCAAAGAATACCATTACGACTATCCCTGTCAGATTGTAATTGAAAACAGCAAGCCCTGTATCATAAGCATCCCCCGACTGACCAATTAATGTCGTACTGGATATACTTGCAGCGAATAATGACAAGCCAACAATCCACCAGGGCATCGACCGCCCGGCAAGAAAATAGGATTGGGAATCCGAACTTTTCCCATTTTTAAGCCCCCACCATATTATAAATATAATGTATAAGACTACTATAATTAAATCTACTGTACTGATTGAAAAATTTTCCATGGGTATTGATTTATATTCATGTTACAAAAGTATATGTTAAGTTGTATTAATGATTATACAATCTTATTGAAATGTTGTACTTTTTTGAATTAACTATTGCTTTTTTTATTTTATTTCTACATTTGTATATGATATCACATTATAATAACTTTCTTTATGCGAGAGATTCAAAAAGAGATTACACCATTGTCTGATAACGATTTGTTCATTGTTCTGAATCATCCGTCCGCCAAATTCGATTATCCGGTGCACCATCATTCCGATTATGAAATTAATTTGGTAATTGATACATATGGGAAGCGTATAGTTGGAGATTCCGAGGAAGAATTCTCTACTCTGGATTTGGTAATGATAGGACCGAATATCCCCCACGCATGGCAAGGGGAAATTGTAGAGGGCAATCATGTGGTGACTATCCAGTTTTCCGAAAAACTACTGAATTTTCCGATGCTAGAAAAAAGACTATTCTCGCAGATTAAAGCCTTACTTTATGAAGCTCAACGAGGTATCTGTTTTTCAGAAAAAACACAGTTGGAGATGAAAGACCGTATATTAAAATTAACCAAGATGCAGGGTTTCCAGACAGTATTGGAGTTCTTTTCTATTCTTCATGATCTCTCTATTTCCGACAGGAGTGTATTAATGGATAATATATATGACTCTCAATCCATCGTAAGAGTATCTAAAAGCCGTCGTATCGCTAAAGTATGTGATTATATTGAAAAGAATTATGAGAATCAGATTAAGTTAAGTGAGGTAGCTGAAATGGTAAATATGTCTGAATCTGCATTCAGCCATTTTTTCAAAAAGAAGACCCGTTGTACATTTATTGATTATGTTATCAATCTGAGAATAGCAAAAGCTTGCCAAATGCTATCGGAAACAACGCACTCCATAGCAGAAATATGTTTCCTTTGCGGTTTTAATAATTTATCCAATTTCATTCGTATTTTCAAAAAAAAGAAAGGATCTACTCCGAGCGAGTACCGTACATTAATTGAACAAATGCTCATTAAATATTAGCATATTCATAATAGTATAACAAATCAGCGACATTGTATAACCATAAGTTTGCCTACCAAAGTAAATTTGTTGTATGTAAACTTTTAATAAATAAATACAATGTTAAATCTAATATCGTTAAAAAAATTGTTTTTACTGGCATTAGCCCTACATGCAATTTACATACAAGCACAACAAATAGAATCGTGGATAACTACACCTGACCGGAATACTCTTTTTCAGCAGCAATCCGAAAAGATAACTTTCGGAGATGAGCAGGGAAAAGGCTTGCCTATCATAATTGATGACCGTCAGGAATATCAAATAATGGATGGCTTTGGTTTCGCTTTGACCGAAGGAAGTGCGTTTCATCTGAATCGCATGAGCGCAAATGCTCGTGAAAATATTCTCAAAGAAATGTTCAGGAATGATGTGAACAATGTCGGATTCAGTTATATCCGGTTAACCTTAGGAGCATCCGACCTGAATAATTTAGTCTATTCATACAACGACCTTCCCGATGGAGAAAAAGATACCAGATTAAAGAAATTCAATCTTGGACATGATTACGATGATGTAATTCCTGTAATGAAAGAAATATTGAAAATCGTACCTGATATAAAAATAATGGCATCACCCTGGTCTGCGCCTGTATGGATGAAGACGAATAATAATGTACAGGGAGGAGCTTTAAAGAAAGAATATTACAATGTATATGCACAATATTTTGTGAAATACATTCAACAAATGGCAAAAGAAGGAATAAATATTGATGCTGTTACTATACAAAATGAACCGTTAAACTCGCGTAATACTCCCAGTATGCCGTGGTATTGGCAGGAGCATAATGAATTTGTAAGGGACCATCTCGGACCTGCATTTAAAGAAGCAGGCATAGAGACCAAGATTGTTATTTTCGACCATAATTGCGACCGCCCCGATTATCCTTTAGCTATTTTAAGTGATGCAATCACAGCGCAATATGTCGATGGTTCTGCGTTTCATCATTATCGGGGATATCTCAGCGGTATGAGTATCGTACACTGGGCAAGACCAGATAAAAATATTTATTTTACAGAGCAGATGCTTACCGAAAGACCAGATAGCCGAACAATAAATATTGCATTATCGGTGAAAAGGCTTCTTATTGATGTGACTCGGAATTGGAGTAAGAATGTTGTTCTCTGGAATTATGGAGCCAACCCGCTAAACGACCCGCATACCGATAACGGAGGCTGTTCGATGTGTCAGGGTGCAATAACTATCGATGGAGACCATGTGACTCGAAATATAGCCTATTATACAATAGCGCATGCGTCCAAATTCGTTCGCCCGGGTTCTGTACGCATTTCATCAACTCATCCTTTCGACTCTGGTGTGGATATTACTGAGGATGAAGAACGGGCGGAAGTGCGTCGTACAACGGTTGTGGAGCATAGTGATGTATTACCGAATGTAGCTTTTAAAACTGCCGAAGGCAAGATTGTTTTGATTGTCGCTAATGACAGTTGGTCTCGTAACCAAGTTAAGGTACAATATAACGGACGTTTCGCTAATCTACCACTCGCTCCCGGTTCTGTGGGAACCTTCATCTGGTAAATAAACAAATAGAATTATGAATAAAACAAGTGAAGTATTTATTAAGGCTGTTACGATAGCATCAGCATTATTTATCACCGTTACGTCTCCATTACCGGCACAGAATCATACTAACATTCCCGAAGATGAACCGCAAATTCAAATCGGAGAAAATATCGCTATAGCCGATACAGAATACGGCAAAGTGAAAGGATATATTTCTCGCGGGGTATATACATTTCTGGGTATACCGTATGCTTCTGAAACATCTGGAAAGAACCGTTTTATGCCTCCGCAGAAACATGAAAAGTGGGATGGCATCCGCCCGGCTGTATTTTACGGCAACAGTGCACCGCAAGATGTGTACAGCCGTGCGTCTACTTCGTACGATATGTTTGTAGACCATTGGAATTACGATGAAATCAGCGAGAATTGCCTCGCTCTGAATATCTGGACAAATGCAATTGCCGACGGCAAAAAACGTCCGGTGATTGTCTGGTTGCACGGTGGCGGATATACAAGGGGTAACGGCTTCGAACAGGATGGTTACCATGGTGAAAATATCGTTCGCTATGGTAACATTGTTTTCTGCTCCATAAACCATCGGTTGGGTGTTTTTGGTTTTACCGACTTGTCTGCTTTCGGAGAAAAATATAAAAATTCGGGAAACGCCGGATTATTGGACATGGTTTTCGCTTTGCAATGGATACATGACAATATTGAAAATTTTGGAGGAGATCCCAACAATGTCACCATTATCGGTCAATCTGGTGGAGGAGCTAAGGTTTGCTTGCTGGCAACGATGCCCGAAACAAAAGGTCTTATCCATAAAGGTGTTTCGCTCAGTGGTTCGGCTATACGTGCTAATAATAAAGATTATTCGAAACGCTTAGGAGAATATATTGTAAAAGAAGCAGGACTATCTGAATCGGAAGTAGATAAATTACAGGATATGTCGTGGAAAGATTATATGGAGCTTGCTTACCAGGGAGCATCACGTATGGAAAAAGAGAGCGGAGGAGCGGGAATGGCAAGAGGAAGTTTCGGTCCCGTAGGAGATGGAATTCATTTGCCCGAAGATGAATTTTTCAGCAATCCGGACTCTCCCGATATACCCATGATTTTCTGTACTACTTTTCACGAGTGGGGAGTGGAGAGAAATAATCCTGCTCAGGAAAAAATAACCAGAACAGAAGCGATTCAAAAACTTTCGGAACGATATGGAGAGAATGCACAAGCTATATATGATGCATATTCACGTAATTTTCCTTCAGCAAAACCGTTTGACGTTCTTGTATTGATTTATTCGAATCGTATGTCGGTAGTGGAATCGGCAATTGCTAAGAAAAAGCAGGATTCACCTGTATATATGGCATGGTTTGGATTCGAACCCTTTTTATTTGACGGGCGTATACGCGCTTTTCATTGTCTTGATATTTCTTTCTGGTTTTTGAATACTGACCTGATGCTGACACATTCGGGAGGAGGGACCAGACCTCGGAAACTATCGTATAAAATGGCGGATTCACTCCTTAACTTTGCACGTACAGGTAATCCGAATTGTGCATCTTTACCTCACTGGCCGGAGTTTTCCTTGGAGAATGGAGAAACAATGATATTGAATGATAATTGTGAAGTAAAAAACGACCCGGATAAAGAGGGACGTGCAGTATTAACAGAGAGTCTAAAAAAATAAGTAATGAAATATTTCATACTCTTGTTCAGTATATTTATTCTAATTTCCCATACCGGATTGTCAGCACAAAATAATGTTGTAACCAATGATAATATAAAGAAAACAGATACATTTCCTATCGGGAAAAATTATGGACTATCTGTCCCTCAGGATTCTGCAACATTACCCTATTCCAGATTCGATTCTTTATATACTATAATTGATAATCAATCCTACCACAAACCAATAAGATTATCAGAAAAGGAATACTGCCTTAATCAAGGATGGGTATTAACAGCCGACGAAATATATGCAAAAAGATATAAAGCCACGGTTCCGGGTACAGTTTTAACAACATTGGTAAATCAAGGTGAATATGAAGATCCTTATTTTGGACTCAATATGATGAAAATCCCGGATGATCTATGCCGTAAAAACTGGATTTATACATTGAAATTCAAATCACCAGAAAAGAGCAGTAAAAATGTGTTCCTCAATTTTCAAGGTATTAATTACATGGCCGATGTGTTCCTAAATAATATTTCTATCGGTAGAATAGAAGGAGCATTTAAAAAAGGTATTTTTAATATTTCTTCTCACATCAGGGATGAAAATGAACTTAAGGTTATAATTTACCCTCCCAATAATCCGGGTATACCGCACGAACAATCTGCCCGCACCTCTTATGGACCAAATGGGGGTGTTCTGTGTCTTGACGGACCAACGTTTATATCCTCCGAAGGCTGGGATTGGATGCCTGGTATCCGAGACCGCAATATTGGAATCTGGCAGGATGTATCTTTATCTTACACGGACGATATTAGGTTATCAGACATGCAGATAATTACTGACCTGAATCTACCTGATACCACTCAAGCTTTGGTAACAGTAAACGTAGACGTCAGTAATTTATCGTCAAAAAGACAGAAAACAACCTTATTACTACATATAGCTGGAATGCAGATATCCAAACAAGTAGAAATGTCCCCACAATCTAAACAAACCATTTCATTCACCCCCTCCACTTATTCAGAATTATGTCTAAATAATCCGAAGCTATGGTGGCCTAATGGATATGGTGAACCTCATCTGTATGAGGCAACTGTGAGTGCCTCAGTTAATAAAGTACAGAGCGATAAGGTAAAAGAGCGTTTTGGAATACGTGAGGTTTCATTTGAAATGCTGATTGCAGAAACCCCTGATTCAGACAAACATGTAAGGGTAGATTATAATCCTTTGCAATGGCTGCAAAATAATCCTTATCCATGGAACAATGGCATTCGGGTTAATTTATCTGATGGCATAAGTATTCCGACATTTACAGATAAGTCTTTCTGTTCAAAAATGCCTGTTATAAAAGATAATACTAATCCTTATCTGGTTGTAAAAGTCAATGGTGTCCCTATCTTTTGCAGAGGTGGAAATTGGGGCATGGATGATGCTATGAAAAAGGTATCCCGTTTGAAAATGGAACCATATATTAAATTACACAAAGAAGCTGGATTCAATATGATTCGTAACTGGGCTGGAGAATCAACAGAGAAGGTATTTTTTGATTTGTGTGATGAATATGGAATTTTGGTATGGAATGACTTCTGGTATTCAACACTTGGATTTAATCTGGAACCCGAGGACAAAGATTTATTTATGGACAATGTAAAAGATGTGATTGTACGGTATCGCAATCATCCTTCTTTGATTATCTGGTGTCCTCGCAATGAAGGATATGCACGCCCTGAGCTAGAAACTGAATTGGTAGAAGCAACATCTAAAATAGATGGAACAAGATTATATATCGGAAGTTCCCGTTATTTAAATCTGCGTTCGAGTGGTCCGTGGGATTATAAACCAAATGAATCGGTATACTTTACTCAGATAGCGGAGGGATTCTCTACCGAATTGGGAACAATGGCTGTACCACTAGCTTCTTCTATGAAAAAGATGATGAGTGAAGCTGACCTATGGCCTATTGGTGATGTTTGGTATTACCACGACTTTTATTTTGGTAAATGGGGATATAGTGCTACAATAGATAGCCTTTATGGTGAAGCTGTTTCCATGCCGGATTTTTGTAAAAAAGCACAACTAATAAATTACAATAGCCACCGTGCCATGTTTGAAGCATGGAATAAGAAACTGTGGAAGAATACATCAGGACTACTGCTATGGATGTCGCATCCGGCCTGGCCAAGTACAGTTTGGCAAACTTATTCATGGGATTATGAAACTACAGGAGCATATTATGGTGCTAAGAAGGCTTGTGAGCCTTTTCATATTCAAATGAATGCACATGATTACACTATTGCTGTTGTAAATACGACAAATCATAACAGAAAAAATATTTTGATAGAAATGAAAGCATATTCATTATCCAATGAAGTGCTTTATTCGGAAAGAACAAATATTGATTTGAATGCAAATTCACGTGACAGTGTTCATTTATCGTTTATTGAAAAATTAAGGAATACAAATGTACCTTATCTTTTACGCCTTAAATTGATAGATGAGGAAGAAATACTTTCTTTGAATGAATACTGGCTTACAGGTAAAAGCGGAACTTACAGATCATTCAACGATTTGCCGTATACAGGATTGGAAGCAAAGATTATATATCAAAACGATAACCTAATTTATTTTAAACTTTATAATCCTACCTCGACTCCTGCCATAGGAATAAAAATTAAAGTTGTAGATATAGAAACAGAAAAAGAGATTCTCCCTGTTTCAGTTTCTGACGGTTATTTTACACTGATGCCACAGGAGGAGCGAATACTTATCATTGATCAAACACTTTCTCCGAAAGCAAATTTGTATGGTATATATACAGAAGGTTATAACATTCAAACAGGAATTATTCAAACATATAAATAAAAACATCATAAAATGAAAAAATATATATTATTAATATTAGCTTTTTTTATAATCGGGGCATTAATTACACCAACAAATGCACAAGAAAAGAAAAATAAGTTTAGTACAGATGGATGGTGGAAACCTGCCGAGCCTCCTTTTTCTCCTGTAGTAAACGAGGATAATAGTATCACATTCCGGATAAAGGCTCCCAGTGCAAAGAATGTCATTTTGCATTTTGATGAATGGGATGTCTTATCACAGCCGATGGTAAAAGATGAGCAGGATGTATGGTCTGTTACAATCCATCCTGTGAAGCCACGTTTGTACCAGTATGTATTCGAGATTGATGGTATCCTTACAATAGATTTTGCCAATCCGGTTGTAAAAGCCGGAACGTCAGTGTATGGAAGTGTCGTTGAAGTACATGGCGGTTCCATTCCACGTTATGATGAACTGCAGAATGTACCTCATGGGGAAATTCATATCTTGAAGTATATCTCTACTCAACTTCATAAACCGCGGGAAATGTATGTATACTTACCAACTGAATATCATAAAAATAATTTGGAAGAATTTCCTGTCTTATACTTGCGACATGGAGGCGGGGACAGCGAGAGCAGTTGGACAAAAGATGGCCGTTCTAGTATCATATTGGATAACCTGATTGCTTCGGGAAAAGCTAAACCGATGTTAATCGTTATGTCTAACGGATTGACGGACGGTTCATGGGCAGGAGGAAGTACTGTGGAAGGAATGGATATATTGGAAGAGGAACTCCTAAATGATATTATTCCGTATATCGAACAACGTTATCGTGTAAAAAGAGATAAAAGAAACAGGGCTATTGCCGGGCTTTCTATGGGAGGAGGTCAAGCTTATGTTATTGGATTAAGAAATTTGGATAAATTTTCATATATAGGTCAATTTAGTGCTGGGATTATAGGAGATGGCAATTTCAACCATGACAAATACATTCCGGGCGTTATATCTGATGTTGGAAGAGTCAATCGCGAACTAAAGCTGCTCTGGATTAGTTGCGGAACAAAAGATCCTCGCTATGACGGGCACGTCGAATTTGTGGAAAATCTTAAAGAGATGGGAGTTAAATACGAATTCTATGATAGTAATTATGGTCATGAATGGGAATTCTGGAGGCAACAATTACGGGATTTTGTACAGAGATTATTTTAAAGAATTAATTAAAAGATTAGAATAAAGTAGACTCTACGTATTGAGTCTTTGTATCACTAATTAATAATTATAATTTTTTTAAAATGAAAAATTTAATGAATTTGAAATTATTTTCTATCTTATCTAAACAAGATGAAAGTAACAATTTTCTAACAAAACTTGAAGAAGCCTATGACGAATTTGCACTAAAGTTATTAGACAGACTACAAATTGAATCAAACATCACAAAACTCTATTACCATCTTGGTTTTGTACGTTTGGAACTTGTCGGAATACGAGACGGCTTATCCGATAAGGAGGAAAAAAAATGCCTTAAAATATACAATCAAGGCAATCTCTCTTATTGATATAGAACTTAAAATCTTACAATGGCAATTACAGAATAATAGTAATAAAGGAAATCAAAAAGAAAAGAAATCAGAACAAGACCTTCATTGGACCGGAACAGCAGCCGATTTAGTAGAATTTGCATATGGAGCCTTGGAAACTAAGAAATTTGAGAATGGCGATATTGACATTAATTTATTGGTTGAAATCCTCTGTCAGCTATTCTCCTTTGAAGTAAAAGATTGTTATGATACATTCAGGGCCATCCGTCGACGTGTCGGAAGCCGCACCCTCTTTCTTGACGAAATGATTGAAAAGTTAAACGAACGAATGGATAATATGGATAATGGAATTTTTAAAAAGAAAAAAATAAGAAGGAAAGATAAATAATAGATCATTGTATTTCATTTTCTTTAGCGAATAGAAAACTGGTAATTTAAAATTCACGAACAAAAGAAAAGGAAATAATGTTCATGCACATAAAGCATGGAGCATTACTCCTGTTCGTAAGGTATACCAGTACCCCTATAGCTGGAGATAATGCATCCATGCTTTTTTATCCTTTAATCAGGTGCTTTAGATTCTCATCACTACTTATCCGTTCCAATTCCTCCTTTACAATCTGCCCGATATCCGCTTTAATCTGAGAGTAATTCTTTTGAATCTCTTCTTCCATTAAATCAACACCTTCCGTATTAATAAAGTTGGTCAAGATAGGAATTTTTCGATAGTTTTTCATCTCTGCTGAAACTTTAACATTATCCACCACAATTTCAGCATGAAATATCTTTTGCTCGATTCGTTCATCAAAGTTGTCCGATACAGCACCTACAAACATACCCTGAGTAAGATTCGATATTTTGCTGGCAGGAATAAGACTATCCATCTGTGTACTGATAGAAGTCGATTTATCCTGTCTGTTGATGGTCATTGATTGACGTTTTTGTAACACTTTACCAAAACGATCTGATAATGTCTTTGCCGATTCTCCCACGACCTGCCCCGAAAAGATATTACCAACTGTATTTTGCACCACTTTCGATTCCTTATCTCCATAATCACGATTTAACTGGCTATAATCCTGAAAACCAAGACAAACAGCTACTTTATTACTACGGGCAGTGGCTATCAGGTTGTCCAAACCTCGGAAATAAATAGTAGGCAACTCATCGATAATAACAGACGATTTAAGCTGTCCCTTTTTGTTTATTAATTTCACTATACGGCTATTATATAAACCAAGTGCTGCTGAATATATGTTTTGCCTGTCAGGATTATTCCCGACACAAAGGATTTTAGGTTCTTTCGGATTATTAATATCCAATGTAAAATCATTACCTGTCATTACCCAATACAGTTGAGGACTAATCATCCTGGACAAAGGTATTTTTGCTGAAGCTATCTGTCCCTGGAGCTGATCTTGCGCCCCACCTTCCCATGCATCCATAAAAGGAGAAAGATAGTTTTCCAATTGAGAGTACGATGTCAGTATTGGAAATATATCTGCATATTTCTTATTAAGGAATTCGATTGCATGGGGGAAAGTACAATATTTTCCATCCTTATATATTTTGAGATACCAAATTATAGCAGCTAACAGGATAATTGGCGATTCCACGAAAAAATCCCCTTGCTTCTGAATCCATGTTTTATTCAGATTTAGCATTATTGTATAAGCTGATTCGTATGCATCGCTGATATTCGTCATAAACTCGGGAGCAATCGGGTTGCATCGGTGGCTCTTTGCCGGATT
This sequence comes from Dysgonomonas sp. 37-18, assembly GCF_001899125.1. NCBI lineage: Bacteria > Pseudomonadati > Bacteroidota > Bacteroidia > Bacteroidales > Dysgonomonadaceae > Dysgonomonas > Dysgonomonas sp. 37-18. Next base: position 97,832 of record NZ_MKVC01000025.1, read on the forward strand.
ATCGAAATTGATTACATAGAATTTCGGAGCAACATCATATTTGTCAAGATTTTTGAGCAATTCATTATAAGCAATAGTAGATAAATCATCAAACTTATAGTCGTATATATACATTGAAAAACCTTTTGCGATCTGCTGTTTAATGTAGTTGTTTACTATTGCATAAGATTTACCACTCCCCGGAGTACCTAACACAATAGATGCACGGAATGGATTGACAATGTTTATCCAACCTTTATTCCATTTTTTCTTATAATAGAAGCGGGTCGGCAGATTTATCGAATATTCGTTCTCAATGAGGCGAGTTTCCTGCATAAAGGATTCGTTCTCCAGATTGAATACATCCTCCATTAGGTTGTTCTTCAGTAACCGACTCATCCACAACCCTGCCATTAGTAATAGAATATAACCTATAGTCATTGTAAAAACATAAATTGTTGTATTGGCGACCAACGGTAGAGGTAAAGCCAGTATCCACCAATTGAGAAAAAAGAAGATAAAACCAAAGAAGAGGAATACACATATCTTGTTCCATGTGATTTTCTCTTCTTTTACCCCTTTTGTCCCTAAACAGGATAAGCCAAGAAACACAACGGCAAACAACTTAGTCCAAAGTATATTAGAAAACAATCCCGCTGTATTTTGAAAATTCAGCAGGATTTTATCTACAACTCCGATATTTATACCTGTTTCCCGTATAGATTGATAGCAGAACCAATAAATATGGATTACTACAAATAATATACTGATAGCCCTCATGAATTCCATCACTTTGGCTAACCCTCTTAAGTCGTCTTCTTGTTGCATAATACTATTAATTTTGAATTTGAGTCCAAAACTAATATCTATACAGTTCTAAAAATGAGACAATTTACCGCCAACATTCGGACATAAGATAATTCTATATAAATGAAAATCCCCAAACAACTATCTGTTTGAGGATTCTTATTTTAGGTAGTTCGAGTTAAAGCATCATCACACCATCAATGGCTGCTACCTGCCTGTAATAAATTACAACATCATCAGCATCACTGACAGGAGCTTTAACCGTAATACTTGAATATTTACCGTTTTTACTATCTCTCATAGAGAAGCTTGCATTTGCATTTTCAAAGATTGAATGCACTTTTGCTATATTACTCTGTTCAGAAGATACAATAAACTTAAAGACATAATCAGAAGGAAATGTGTGTATTTCCTCCAGTTTCTTTTTAAAAGTCAGATAAAAATCATCTATACGTTGATTCTTATCATTTTCCAAGATTTCTATTTTTCCATTCATGGTAAATCTATATCAAACATCGAACCAAGAATAACGTTAAGTCAATCTGTCATGGATTTTATAACTTGGGATTTCTGCGCTTCTTTTTCCGTTTCATCCGATTCGTAAAGGCAATTTCTTCATAGTTATCACCATGTTGTACCATATCCAGTAATCCACCCAAAGATTCCATCTCGCTGTTTTGTTCCTGGGCGTAATTATTATCATGCAATAGATAATTGGCTTCCGCTTTATGATTTTCATTAAACAAGCTATGAAACACATTCGCTGAAAACTCTTTACCTAAACGGGAACCATTAAAAACAGCCTTTTCTTGATGGTCGATAAACGTTGCTCCGTAGATACGACCTTCATCATTCTCGCGGAATATTACAGAGATACCATTCTTAGCCAGCTCTTTCTCAAAAGCCTTTCGGTTGGGCTTATTCGCTAGAAGTGGAGATATAATATCCCGACTCCTATTATATATAATCTTGTCCTTCATCGATTGTTTGGAAAAAGTAATCCGTTTTTGCAGGGCATCATAACCGACTGCTTTCCCAATCAATGATGCTTTAAACGGATTACCAACATTTTCTCCTTTCTTATTTAGTACAGAATACACTAATCCATTATAGGTTTTGCCTCTGACTTCGCCTTTGACTTCTTCTACTGTCACTCCATAGATTGAAAGTACAGCTTTATATTCATTGAAGCTTTGGAAACGATAATCTTTCATCACAGCTTTCGCCACATTTGAAAGCTGTTTTTTGACATCGCCTGCTTTATAATTTACTCGTTTGAGAGGTAGATTATCCGATTGCTTTTGCTTCTCGGCAGGGAATAGATTATACTCTTTTTCTAATGCTCTAGTAATCTTCTTCGACTTATAGAAATCATTGGAGTTACTGATTTTCTTACCTGTTTCATCCACATTAATGCTCACAATATGTAGGTGGTGCCTGTCCAGATCTTCATGCTTAAATATGAGGTAAGGCTGGTCGCCATACCCCATCTGATTCATATACTTTTGTCCGATTTCCAACAGTTGCGCATCTGTCAGTTTATCATCGGGATGAGGATTGATTGATATATGAAGTATAGGTTTTTCAGTTCTATTGTTAGCATCCAGATAAGGTTTGAAAGATTCTATCATATTTTGCATTGTATATCCGGAATCCATATTTTCAACAATACGGTTGCCGAAAAGGACCTTTGCTTCTCTCTGTTCAACCTTTTCCTGATTATAGGATAATGCCCCGAACAATGAACTTCCTGCGCTAATTTTGGCTACCATCGTTACTGATTTTTTGTTTTAAATCGTTGGTTAGAGTCACAATCTTTTTCTGTAAATCCACCAAATCAATGGTCGCTTTTTCCAGTTTATAGAGAAATGCGAGTGCCTTTTTCTCCGAAAAATTGGAATTAAGAGCTTTCACAACCTGATTATAATTGACTCCGATTGCCCGGAATTGTCCGAAAAAAGTAGTCAGGCGCATATAATAATCATGTAGTCCTTTGTCTATTTTGACCACCTTTACAGGATTATTGAAGATGCAGGATGTAATAAAATGAGCCTTGTTCTTTGCTCCCGACAGCTCAAACAATGACAAGAACTTAGCTTCTTTTTCATCATTCAGATAGAAAACATGGCGATTCTTCGCTGGATCTCTTTTGGGGATTCGCCCTCCTTTTCTTGATTCATTTCTTTTCATATTCATATGACATTTGGATAATTAGCCTTGTCGTTAAAAAACGACCATTCATTAATACTGTTTCTTCAAAATCTTACGACTTCGGAGTAAGATTACCCCCCTACTTTCAAAGGAGCGGGCAAGGTGTTTTAAGGCACTTAAAACGGTTTTGAGTGTACTCAAAACATACCTTGCTATTGTCTGACGACAATAAAAATCCACCTTGAAAGGGTGCATTAACGTTAGCTTCGAAAATGACTGATGCTATCAAATGGAAAATGAGAATAACTATCCCGAATATTACCATTGTTATGCACATCTATTATCCTTAAAAAGCCAGCTTCTTTTCAATAAGCAATTTCAAGATTAGAGCATCTTTATACTCCGACTGTGCAAAGTTAGAGTCTCCCGTTAGGTTGAAATAATACTTTACCTATGCCAACAACTGCCAACGGCTACCACCCCTTATGAAAATGAATGATTAAAGAAGGATGCTATTCTACTTTTGTTCTATCGAATGATAGATAGTAAAGAAAATGTATCTGTTTATCAATCGACAGATATAAAAACAGATGGATAGATTCGGGTATATATGATTCTTTCTTTTGATAGAATTTTCTAACAATCGAACTATAGATATATCGAAAAGTCGAACGAAGAATATATCTATCCATATAACTAAAGAATGATAGGACTATACATAGATATCCAGAAAGAAATATCTCTCTATAGATTCATACACCTATATATTTATCGACTGATATACAGATCAATAGATAGAATAAAAGATATAATGAGCTATAAATATTCAAGACGATAGAAGAATCCATAGCTCTATCGAAAGAAATATAGATTTATCAAACTAAAAGAAAAACGACATGAAAAAAGAACCCTTATTTATCAGTTTCAGCAACCAGAAAGGTGGTGTTGGCAAAAGTGCATTTACCGTATTAATGGCGAGTTATTTTAATTATGTATTGGGAAAGAATGTTGCGATTATTGATTGCGATAGCCCGCAGCACAGTATCAATGAAGAACGGGAGCGGGAAAGCAAACTTGTGATGAATGATTCTTATTACAAGAAATTAGCTCTTAACCAGTTTAAATCTGACAGCAGAGGAGTTTATCCAGTGATTCCCAGCAATACGATGGATGCCATAACTACAGCACGGCAATTAATCGATTCTTCCGACAGAGAATTTGATGTAATATTCTTCGATTTACCTGGGACACTCAACACAAAAGGAGTGTTGACCCTTATCGCCAATATGGATTATATTTTTCCTCCGATGATTGCGGACAGGCTGGCTGTTGAAAGTACCCTGCAATTTGCTGTCGCTATGAATGAAGGCTACCTATCAATCGGGAAAGGCAATATTAAAGGGATGCACCTCTTCTGGAATATGGTAGACGGACGGGAAAAGACAGATATCTACAATGTTTATGAAAAAGTAACTGGAGAACTGGGGCTTCAACTACTTAAAAGCTTTGTGCCAGATACCAAGAAATTCAGAAAGGATTTACTATCCTCCCAAAAGACCATATTCCGCTCTACCTTGTTTCCTGCCGATAAGATGATGATACGACAGGCGAGGCTGAACCAGCTCGCTGAAGAAATCCTACAAATTATAAATCAATAATCGTATGGGCAAAAAGATAATTACACAAGACGAGTCGGATGAAGATTTGATCCTAAGGTCCTTAATGAAAGGAAAGAAACCCGAAATAGAACAACCTGTTCCAAGTGAAAAAAAGCAATCCGAAGTACAAGAACAAACATTTGAGGAACCGGTACAGGCAAAAGAAGAATCAAAAAAGCGAAGAGCTAAAGCTCCTAACTTTGTTTCGACCTTTCTGAAGGAAAACAGGACATCTTCCCGAAATGGTAAGAATATAAATATACGTCAGGAATTTCATAATAAAATCAGGAAAATTATCAGCATAATCCCGGATAATGAGCTGTCCTACTTCGGCTATGTTGATAATATATTGGAAAATCACTTCAATATGTATGAAGATGAGATAAATGAACTTTTACGGAAGAATATATAAACCGGAGGATATGTTACCACTAATAATAACCATTTCAGCAACACTATTACTACTTTGGATTCTGCTGTATCCAACGATAATGCGGTTATATCACATTTTCCATTTAGGCAAAAAACAGATGGAGAAGGAGAAGACGAAGGCTTCAGATAAACCGATAACTTCAGAAAAAGAAGCCTCGATAGTCGGCAAAAGTACCTTTACCCTAAGCCAACCTGTGCCAACCACTACCACCCCTGTAGCAAAAGAGCCGGTAATAGAAAACGATGCGCATACCTTTGCAACGGAAAGCGATCCGGCTCCGATGGATATCGATTATTCTTTGGACAGTGAACCAGATGATGAGGACAATCTTAATGAAGATGAAGAAGCTATTGAGCTAAAGGAGATGTTCGGAAAAGATGTGTGTTATGCTTCGGGAGTGGAAATTGATGAGTTGCATAAGATAAAACACGTTATAGAATCTCCGGGAGTAACTCCAGACGAACGGCAGGAAGCAGGAAGGATATTGTATGAAAACAAAGAAACCGAGATAGTAGAACAACTTTCTTCAGGGAAAACAGCAAATATAATATCCGGACTAATTGACCTGCATATAACGCTTCATCAACAAGAACAAGGTAAGCCGAAAGAGATTAAAGAATCCGAGGAGCTGGAAAGCTTTGATGTAAATAAGTTTTTAAATCCTAAATGAATCAGCCTATGTAGAACAAACTAAAAACGGTCTCAGACCAAGCTAATTATCCAATTAAAATAAAATTATTCAAGTCTAACCCGCTGTGGGGACTATCCACCCTCACGGCAATTAAAACAAATCAAGATTTTATGAGAAAGAAAATCCTTCTTTCTATGGCTATGTTTTTAGCGATAGGTTCAACTCTTTTTGCTCAAGGAAATGGTTTGCAAGGTATCAACGATGCCACCAATATGGTGACCAGCTATTTCGATCCCGGCACAAAACTTATCTATGCTATCGGGGCTGTAGTCGGCCTTATCGGTGGTGTAAAAGTATATGGTAAGTTTTCGAGTGGTGACCCTGATACTTCTAAGACGGCTGCTTCGTGGTTCGGAGCCTGTATCTTCCTGATTGTAGCAGCAACTATACTTCGCTCATTTTTCCTCTAATGGCAGAGTTCTCAATCAACAAAGGGATAGGAAAGCCCGCCGAGTTTCGGGGACTCAAATCTCAGTACCTATTCATCTTCGCAGGTGGCTTGCTGTCAGTATTCATAGTTTTTGTGATTATGTACATGATAGGTATTGATCAGGTTATCTGCATTGGTTTTGGAGGAACTGCCGCCGGCATACTGGTCTGGGGAACTTTCCACCTGAATGATAAATACGGAGAATTCGGATTGATGAAAGTGCAAGCAATCGCTAACCTTCCCAAGTACATCATCAACCGGTTGCAGATACCTAGATTATTTATGCGGATAAAACAGAAAGGAGGAAACGAATGAGAAATATAATGAAAGCCGCTACATTGGAAAGCAAGTTCCCTTTACTGGCTGTAGAGCATGATTGTATCCTCAGTAAAGATGCGGATATAACAGTAGCTTATAAAGTAGAATTACCCGAACTCTTTACTGTTACTTCTTCCGAATATGAAGCAATACACGCTACATGGCTCAAAGCCATCAAAGTGTTGCCCAATTATTCGATTGTATGTAAACAGGATTGGTTCATCGAAGAAAACTACAAGCCCGAATTGAATAAAGAGGATATCAGTTTTCTGTCACGGAGTTTCGAGCGACATTTTAATGAACGGCCATATCTGAACCATACCAGTTATCTGTATTTGACAAAGACTACTAAAGAACGGTCACGACAACAAAGTAACTTCAATGCACTGACCAGAAGTTTCATTATTCCCAAAGAAATGCAGGATAAAGAAACGGCATTGAAATTTCTGGAATCGGTCGGACAGTTTGAGCGGATAGTCAATGACTCGGGATTTATCAAACTAACCCGATTGACAACCGATGAGATCGTAGGGACAGAAAATCAAGCGGGTCTGGTTGAAAAGTATTTTTCCTTATCGCAAGAGAATACAACTTGTTTACAGGATATTGCTCTTGCTTCAGGTGAAATGAAAATCGGAGACAAATATTTGTGTTTACATACGTTGTCCGATACTGAAGATTTGCCGAATCAAGTGCAAACCGATACTCGTTACGAACGTCTGTCAACAGATAGAAGTGATTGTCGCTTGTCCTTTGCTGCTCCGATAGGTGTATTGCTATCCTGTAACCATATCGTCAATCAGCTTATTTTTATTGATGACCATACGGAAAACCTCAAACACTTTGAGAAGCAGGCACGAAATATGCACTCTTTATCCAAGTATAGTCGTTCCAATCAAATTAACAAAGAGTGGATCGAAGATTACCTGAACGAAGCCCATAGCTATGGGCTGACATCAGTGCGTTGTCATGTCAATGTGATGGCTTGGAGCGATGATAAGGAAGAACTTAAACGGGTAAAGAACGATGTCGGTAGCCAGTTGGCATTGATGGAATGTAAACCCCGTCACAATACGGTAGATACCCCGACCTTGTTCTGGGCAGGTATTCCAGGTAATGCGGGGGATTTTCCTGCGGAGGAATCATTTTATACTTTCATAGAGCAGGCATTGTGCTTCTTTATCGAGGAAACGAATTATCAAAGCTCTCCATCTCCGTTCGGTATCAAAATGGTTGACAGGCTGACAGGTAAACCGCTGCATCTGGATATTTCCGATTTACCTATGAAGCGGGGAATTATTACCAATCGTAATAAGTTTATCCTCGGTCCATCAGGTAGTGGAAAATCTTTCTTTACCAATCACATGGTCAGGCAATACTTCGAGCAGGGCACGCATGTTTTGTTGGTAGATACGGGTAATTCTTATCAGGGACTATGTGAGATGATAAACCGCAAGACAAATGGTGAAGATGGTGTATATTTCACATATACCGAACAGAACCCGATAGCTTTCAACCCATTTTTCACCGAAGACAATGTATTTGATATAGAGAAGCGGGAATCTATCAAAACGCTTATCCTTACCCTATGGAAGCGGGATGATGAGCCACCCACTCGCTCAGAAGAGGTTGCCTTATCAAATGCTGTCAGCCAGTATATAGATCTTATCAAATCAAATGATACTATCAAACCGTCTTTTAATACGTTCTATGAATTTGTAAAAACAGATTACCGACAAATATTGGATGATAAGAAAGTCAGGGAAAAGGATTTTGACATTGATAATTTTCTGAATGTACTGGAGCCATATTATGCCGGAGGAGAATATGACTTCCTGCTGAACTCGGACAAGGAACTGGATTTATTGAACAAACGCTTTATCGTATTCGAAATAGATGCGATAAAGGGTGCGCCCGTCAAG